>JANNGQ010000039.1:0-2983 GCA_031403975.1 Planctomycetota bacterium | reverse complement strand
CCGGTCGAGCCGGCGAACGACGCAAGGTCGAACTGCATGGCGATACGACGAACGCGGCCCGCGTCATCGACCCACACGTCGGACGGGATCTTCGGCGCATCCTCCCCGATCGAGTCCAGGAGCTCGCGCACGGAGTCGCGCAGTTCCGGCGGCACCTCGCTGCGATCGACCGCCTTCCCGAGGTCGAGGGTGGCGTGGTAGTGCGTGGTCTCGACGCCGCGCACCGCTTCCGATCCGACGGCCGTCACGTCGTCGGAAACCGTCTCGAGGTACGCGAGGAACTGCGTGGGATCGGTCTGGCCGAGGCCGAGGCCGGAGGTCGGCGATGCGCCGCCCGCGAACTGCGAGACGTCGATCGACAACCACTCCTTGCCACCGCTCAGCGAGCCGAACGGTCCCGCGAGCGACGCGGGGAGCTGGGTCGCCCAGACTCGCGGTAACAACCCGTCCGTCGGCAACCTGTCCACAATTCCGTCTTCATGCCAGACACAGTCCCGAGCCGGCCCGCCCCACTGTGGCCAGTCATCGGCGAAGGCCACTGAGGTGCTGAATACGATTAACAATGCGGCGACAAACGACCGAAGGCTGCGGAACAGGCAGGCCGAACACTGAGGGAGCATAAGGAATCTCCGAATGACAAGGGCGATGCAGTGGACGTACACGATGGTAGTCGAGTGCAGCCGACAACGCGACCGGATCAGAACCCGGCGGCTCCTGGCATCATCTGTCCACGACTTGCAACGCAATCCCGATTGTCCGACGATCCGAGGCACCGGCGGCCAATCAATTGCTGATCGTTAAGCGCATTTCCAGACCGGCCTGGTAAGTCGCGTCCCGATCCGGACTCTGCAGAAAAGGTGAATGCCCGTGCCAGTGATGGACTGGACTCAACTGAAGACCGTGATTGATCAGCATCAGTCGTTTCTGATCACCAGTCACGTCCGACCGGATGCCGATGCTCTCGGCTCAGAACTCGGGATGCGGGCGATCCTGCTGGCCATGGGCAAGACCGTGACGATTGTGAATGCGTCCGCACCGCCCGCCAATCTGCAGTTCATGAATCCCGCGGGAGTGATCCTGAAGCTCAATGAGACAGTCACAAAGGCGAACGTCCCGAAAGCCGACGTCAACATCATTGTCGATACCAGTGCCTGGCAGCAGCTGGGTTCCATGGCCGATGTGATTCAGAACTCACCGGCCCCGCGAGTCGTGATTGATCACCATGTCAGCTCGGACCAGCTCAACGCGCTGGAACTGAAGGACGTTGAGTCTGCGGCGACCGGCGAATTGATCTCCGAGGCTGCTGAAGCATTTGGTGTGATGCTTGATGAAGACGTCGCCACCTGGCTGTACGCAGCCATCGCCACGGATACCGGCTGGTTCCGATTTCCGTCGACAACGGCCCGGACAATGCGGATTGCAGCGCATCTCATCGACCGCGGGGCCACTCCACATCTGATTTTCAGTCTGGTGCATGAACAATCGTCGCTGGCTCGAGTGAGACTTGGTGGTCGTGTGCTCGGACGGACTCAGTCTGAAGCTGACGGTCGCCTCGTGTGGATCTGTGCCGATGCCGCCGACATGAAGGAAACCGGGGCGGTACCTTCGGATACCGAGGGCCTGGTCAATCAGTGCCTGACCGTCGCCGGGTCAGAAGCCGCGTTCATCGCGGTTGAGCTGCAGACCAGCCAGATTAAGTTCAGCCTCCGCTGCCGCTATCCTCATAACGTGGCGGCAGTCGCCGAACAATTCGGCGGTGGAGGCCATAAACTGGCGTCCGGAGCAACTCTTCCCGGTCCGATGGTCACAGCCGTCGACCGGATGAAGACTGCGTTCGTCGAACTGCTGCAGCAAGACCGTGCGGCGGCAGATCCCGGCAGCGCGGCAAAAGTCGGCTCGGATTGACTTCACGGACTCAGCCGGACAGAATTTTGGAGAATTGGCTGCACAGCAGGCGTTCGTGATCGTCGCTTGGTTGCGTGTGTCTGCAAACCTGCGAATTGGGCACGGAGAATGCCGAACGATCGATACGAAAACGTCGAACTGGATGGTCGTTACCATCTGCTTCGGCTGCTGGATGCCGGTAATTTCGGTGCAGTCTATGAAGCCCGCGACAACAAGCTGGGAAGAACTGTCGCCGTCAAGATTCTGTTCGAAAAGGATGAATCGGCGTTTCGCAAAGAAGCCAAACTCGCCGTGCAGTTCGATCATCCCAACGTGGTCAGAGTCTTCGACTACGGAGCCGACAGCAAGCTGAATGTCGGCTTCATCATCATGGAACTTCTGAAAGGGCGGCGGCTCGATCAGCTGATCACCAGCTATCAGGGACGAGTTCCCGATGCCGTGATTGTCCGCTTCGTGGACCAGATCGGCGGTGCGCTGCAACTTGCGCATGAACGGCAGATGATTCATCGAGATCTGAAGCCGGGCAATATCATGCTGGTCGATGAAAACACGCCCCAGGAGCGATTCGTCCTTCTGGATCTCGGTCTGGCCAGTCAGACGAATTCCACATCGACTCTTCGCAACCAGACTTTGGACGGGGCGATGAGTCCGCAGTATGCCTCGCCGGAGCAGTTCGGTCAGACGAGTGTGGACTTTCGGTCGGATATCTACTCCTTCGGCACAATTCTTTATGAGCTGTTCGCGGGCGAAGTTCCGTTTGTCAGAGACCAGTTGCTGAGCCTGATGATGGCCATCTCCGCGGAACCGGCACCGCCGATCCGCAATGCGGCACCGGATCGCGACGTGCCGCCTGACGTTGAGGACATCGTTCAGCATTGTCTGGCAAAACAACCGCGGTCGCGTCCGGATTCGATCAGGATTGTTCGATCTCGAATCCTCACGGCATTCGGCGCGAAGACCACAGTGCCAGTGACCAGCAGCGCAACGAATGCCCTGAGAGACGTGTCTCATTCCGGCCTGATTCGTGCTGCGTCAGCGGCTCCGAACACGGGCACAATGATGCCGCCATCGGGAGATA
>JANNGQ010000038.1:0-3757 GCA_031403975.1 Planctomycetota bacterium | reverse complement strand
CGGTGGCGGCGGCCAGGGCGGCGGTGGCTTCGGCGGTGGCGGCGGACAATTCAATGTGCCCGCAGAGAACCTTCAGACACCTGTGGACGGCATCAGCATCAAGGGCTCGAGCAGCCTCAAAAAAAAACCAACACAGTAATCCCGGCGGCGCGAGCCCGGAAGTTTGAGCATTCTGCAGCAGACACATCAGCAGCTCTCAAGGCGGCTGATGTGTCTCTTTTTTGCGCCGCAATGTCCCAGGAGCCGGGATCACAGGAGCGGCCTGACGCGAACGCGAACAGGCAGGCCGACAAGCAGCTGATCCAGGCGTCCCGAAGAATGGCCGAACGCGCGCTGCTGAATCCGGATGCTTCTGCCGAGACATGGGACCGGATCTTCGATGAAGACTCACCGACCGCGCAGCACGTGGCTGAAGCCGTCGCATACCTGCACGATCGCGGACATTACAATGTTGCCGTGGAAGGATTATTGAGCGCCATCCGTCATGATCAGGCCGCTCCCTGGATCTACGATGTGCTGGCTCTGGAGATGAAACTTGCAGGCCGTCCGGAGAAAGACATTGTGCGCGTGCTTTCATCGCGCGTCGATTTTACAGCTTCTGATGTTTCCCAGATGCTGATCGCTGTGGCCATGCTTTCGAGATTTGAAGCATGGGGAGAAGCAAATGCGCTGGCAGAAGAAGCTGCTGAGCTGAATCCGGAACTGCCCGAAGTCTGGATGCTGGGCCGCAGCGTCGCTGACAAGTCCGGTGATACAGAATCGCGAATCCGTACTCGCTGCGGCATCCTCAAATACGTCTGGACGGACGGATTTGAACTCCATCACGAAGAAGCCCGCAAGGTGCTGGCTGAGAAAGCTGTGGAATACGAACTGGCGGGGCAGTCTGAGCTTGGCGAATCTGTCCGGACAAGACTGGCAGACGCAGCGGCGGTTGATCTGCAGATCATTTTGAAATGGGTCGGATCAGCGGACCTTGATCTGATCGTGACAGAACCAGGCGACGCGGAATGCAGCTTTCGACAGCGACTGACGGTCAATGGCGGACGACTGATCAGCGACGACACTGCCGTGCCTTCTCAAACACCTGAAGCGAGCCGCAAGTGTTCCGAACACTATGTGTGTCATACCGCGCCTGACGGCAAGTACGACATTGCAGTCCGATTCGTGCTTGGCAAAGCAGTCGCAGGGACAGCCGTGGTCGAGATCATCCGAAACGCCCATACATCGCAGGAAACCCGGACGACGAAAACACTCACGCTGGGAAAAAAGGATGTGCTCACGTCCTTGGTGTTGAGCAGCGGACGAGCCGGGGCGATTGACAAAGCGAACGACAAATGAAACTTTTCCTGCAACGGTCCCTCGCGCAACAAAAACGGCTGGCAGTGATACACTGCCAGCCGCAGGAAGTTTTCCGAAGAAGTTCAGTCGGACTTACTTCTTCTTAGCAGCCTTCTTAGCAGCCTTCTTAGCGGCTGGCTTTGCGGTTGCAGCCTTCTTCGCGGCCTTCTTTGCAGCTTTCTTTGCCACTGTGCGTTCCTCCAAAAAAATTGAACTTGAGCGGCCGTCCTGCCAAAGCTTACCGGGCTTAAAAACAAACAGGAACAACCACAGTCCCAAACATCAGCTCACCAATGTCCCATTGACAAAGATGATGCAGATTCCCTTCTGAACTGACGACCGTCTTGAAGTCCGCTGTGAGGCGTTTCCTTCGCCACGTGCATCCAGTACACGATCAACAGAATCTGCTGTTGGTGATCGGAATCCTAGGTGATCGAATGGATAACGCAAGACTGTTCCGCGCGTTTCCGGCGTCACTGCAAACTTTTTTTCCGGGTGTTTCAATGACGTCAGACATCAGCGCATGCGGTCGATGATCCACCTCGGGATGATGATGACTGCATGGTCACAATCGCTGCGCGCGAAGAGATGATTCCCTTCGCAGTGAGGCGGGCTTCACGTCATCGCGACATCATTCGTAGAGGACACGAGAGTATGCATCAGCATCGTGTTCCGATGACTGCGGGCACAGAAGAGTGGATTCGATGCGAGAATGCAGATAGCTCGCGAACACTGTGTTTTACCGTGTTTTCTGCATATCTGCTGTGCTCACCGCGGCTGCTGCAACACTCACTGCTGGTCATCAATGCCGTCACTCCGAAGGTCATCAAGCACGCGCCGCATGTAGTCGATGCTGTGTGCGGCAATGTGCTGCGCGCCGGGTTTGTAGTCGAACACTTCCACTGATACCCAGCCTCGGTAACGTGACTCAATCAGGGCTTTCAGGATTGGATGAAAATCAGTTTCACCCATCCCCGGACCAAGCAGGTTGGAATCATTGACGTGAAAATGTTTGCAGAATTTTTTGTGACGATGAATGAGATCGGGGATTGAATCCGTCTCTGCGCCAAGCATCGCTTTGACATCCTGATGCAGCATCACTGATGGATGAGCGACTTGCCGGATGATGTCCATCGCCTGATCACAGGTGTTGATGAAGTCAGTCTCCTTTCTCGTGAGTGGTTCCAGACACAGCACAACGTCCTGATCGGCGAACGTCGCGCTGGCATCTCGGAAGACTTCGACGGCGTATTCGGTGGCCTGTTCCGCAGAGACTCCCGGAAGCAGGCTCCGCTGCTGCGGAGATCCGAAAACCATTACGGTTCCACCCAGCTGACGGCAGATTCCGGCCAGAATCCGCAGGTATTCCGTAGTTTTTCTGCGGACTGCGGCATCCGGACTGGTCAGGTACAACCCTGCAGTTCTGGCCAGCATCCAGTGCAGACCGATGATCTCAAGGCCATTCCGTGCGGCCTCCTCTCGCATCCCCGCGAAGACAGATGTCGGCACGGCAGCCAGGTCGGCAGAGATGGTGAACGGTGCGACCTCAATGCCGCCGTAGCCGGCCTCGGCGATCCGTCGGCACTGAGCGGCCCAATCAAGGTGTTCGTAGAGTTCGTGGCAGATGGCGAATTTCATGTGATGTCCGTTGATGTCGGATGCCTGGCAACAGTGAGTCGTCCGGATCGGTCAGTAATCGAGGCTGGCCCCGCCTTCGGCTTCGATGGCCTGACCAGTGATGAATCCGGATGCATCAGTGGCCAGGAACAAAGCGATCTCACCCATCTCTTCGATCGTTCCCATGCGGCCGAAGACCTGCATCGACGACACTCGTTCCAGCGCCGAGGCAGGATCCGGCAGCGTCGCGGCCCAATCACGCATCAGCGGAGTGTCGATATTACTCGGCAGGATGGCGTTGACCCGGATACCTTCACGACCGAGCTCGATCGCCAGTGACTTTGTCAGACTGACTTGAGCTCCTTTCGTGGCACAATACGCTGTGGAGTGTTCCTGTCCGAGCACGGCCGTCATGGATGAGATGTTGATGATCGTACCCCGAGTTTTTCGTAAATGCGGGACCGCGTAGCGCGAGCCCGCAAACGTACTGAGGTAATTGATCCGCATCAGATCCTCCATGAACTCGACGGTCGTCTCATCGATGGTCATTGCCGGCGGATGCTGGCCCGCATTATTGATGATACAGTCGAGTCGTCCAAAGTGCTTCACGGTGGCTTCGATGGCCGACTGCAGCTGCAGGTGCCGTCCGACATCGCAGGCTGCAAAAAATGCCCGGCCGGGACCTTTGAAGGTCAGCTCTTCGGCCAGTCGCAGCCCGGTTTCAGGACCTCGGGCCAGAATGCTGACCAGCCCTCCTTCGCGACAGAAGACACGTGCGCAGCCTTCTCCGATACCTTTGCTG
>JANNGQ010000037.1:0-8467 GCA_031403975.1 Planctomycetota bacterium | reverse complement strand
ACGGCCGCAACGCGCGACTGTTCTCGAGCCAGGGCTGGCTCCCGTCAAATCTCATCGCGCAGGTCAGGGAGAACGTCGATGGTCTCGCGACCATGGGCGCGCGAACCCACCGCGAGGGCGTCAAGGAGGTGCGCATCGAGCGGATTCCATGATCGGCGACGGGATCGACCGCTCCCGCAGCGAAGGACTACAGTTGCCAACTCAATCAGGGGAAGGGGTAGGACATGGACAACGAATTTTCGACGCGCGGAACGGTTCCGTCACGCCGATGGTCGATGACCGCGGCGCTCGGAATCGGCTTCGTCTGCGCCCTCGGGCTGACGACGACGGGCATGCCCGCCGCGCGGGCCGCCGACGTGCCGGCCAAGGGCCAGAGCCGGACCATCGACAGGATCCGCGACAGCGGCACGATGCGCGTGGGCATCAACGTCGCGTTGCCGTGGCTCGGCCAGAACCCGCAGACGCGCGAGTTCTTCGGTCCGGCCATGGAGATCGGCGAGATCATCGCGAAACAGCTCGGCGCCAAGATGGTGCTCACCACGGCGGCATCCGACGTCCTCGTCGCCGGCCTTCAGGCCAATCAATACGATCTGGCGCTGGCGCCGCTGTTCGCGACGCCGAGGCGCATGGAGGTCGTCGATTTCGTGAACTGGACCGAGGCGGGTCAGTGCTACGCGGCGCTCAAGGACAACACCAAGGTCAACTCGGTGCAGGATCTGGACAACCCCGCGGTCAGCATCGGCACCTGGACCGGCAGCGGCTCCGAACAGGCGGTGAAGGCCAAATACACCAAGGCCTCGATCAACAGCGTCGTGATGGCGGTCGGCGGCGCCAACCGCATGGATGAGGTGTTGGCCAAGCGCATCGATGTGGCGACGCTCGATTCTGCACGGGCGCTCCTCGTCGCCCATCAGTTCCCGCAGCTCAAGATCATTCCGGGCGGCCCGGATAACTGCATCAAGAACCCGGATGTGCCGACGCCGATCGGCATGGCCTTCACGAAGGGCGACCCGGCGCTGCAGAAATTCCTGACCGACGTGGTCAAGGAGGCGAAGCCGGCGATGGATGCATCGCTCGCCAAGCACAGCTCGCTCGAGTTCATGCTGCCGAAGTGATTGAACCACCGCGAAAGCGGAGCGGCGCCCGGCATTCGAGCGTGCCGGGCGCCGTTCTCGCCGGCGGCGGGGCCTGACGGACATGAATTTCGAGTGGCGATTCGACGCGGTCCTGCAGCATCTTCCCTATCTCCTCGCCGGCGTGAAGATGACCGTCGCGGTGTCGGCGGCGGCGATCGCGCTGGCCGTGGTCATCGGGTTGGTGCTGGCGCTCCTGCGTCTGTCGTCGCTGGGAGCGGTCCGTGCCGCCGCCGGTCTTTTCATCGACATCTGGCGGAGCACGCCGACCCTGGCGCAGCTCCTCTGGGTCTTCTATGCCCTGCCGATCCTGACCGGCATACCGATTCCGGTCTTCCTCGCCGGCACGATCACCCTGGGCTGCCACTACGGCGCCTACCTCGCGGAAATCTATCGGGCCGGAATCCTCGCGATCGCGGGCGGCCAGAACCACGCCGCGCTCGCGCTCGGGATGACCCGCGCTCAGGCGATGCGCCGGATCGTGCTGCCGCAGGCGGTCGGAATCATGCTGCCGACCATCGCCAGCCAGTTCATCAGCCTGTTCAAGGAATCCGCGCTGGTGTCGATGATTTCGCTGGAGGAACTGATGTGGCACGGCCAGTCGCTGGCCGGCTTCACCATGCGCTCGGTCGAGGTCTTCACCGTCGTGGCCGTGATCTACATGGCTCTCACGTTTCCGCAGACGCTGATCGTCAACTGGCTGCACCGGCGCAGCATCGGCTCGCGCGGCTGAGGCGGACCTGGATGCCCTACACTTGGCGTTTCGACGTCGCGTTCGAGAACCTCCCGGTGCTCCTGGAGGGCCTCGGCGTCACCGTGCTGCTGACGGTGCTGGCGATGGCGATCGGCCTGGTGGGCGGCCTCATTCTGGCGCTGATGCGGCTCAGCCCGTTCCGACTGCTCCAACTCCCCGCCTACACCTTCACGGAAGTCTTTCGCACCACGCCGCTTCTGGTCCAGGTCGTCTGGGTGTTCTCCGTCCTGCCGCTCACCGTCGGCATCACGCTCTCCCCGTTCTTCTCCGGCTTGGTCGCGCTCGGATTCAATCACCAGGGAAGTCTATCTGCACGACATTGTGTGGGCTCTGATCAATTCTGCAGAGTTTCAGTTTGTGTTTTGAATCATGAGATTGTTCGCAGTATCCTCGACTGATTCTCGGGGCGGAGGCACTAATGACCCCTTCATCGAAGCGACGTGGATTTATTCGTCAGGGCATTGCCGGACTTGTTGGCGGAGGGTTGCTTTCGCGGGGACTTCGAGGATTTGTTGATGAGATTCCGCCAGGTCGTGAGTCACCTGCCGAATCAATCGTCCTGATCCTGCTTGCCGGAGGGCTGAGCCACATTGACTCTTTCGATCCGAAACCAAAGGCCAGCGTTGAGGTCCGTGGCGAGTTCGGAGTGATTCAAACAACGGTTGCGGGAGTCTTGCTGTCCGATCAGTTGCCGAAACTGGCCGCGAGCTTTAACAAGCTCACGCTGCTCCGCGGTGTTTCTCATGACGTGTCAGTCCACGAGCCGGGGCAAAAGTTTGCACTTTCGGGCGTTAAGGATTTCCGCGCACAGACGCCGTCACTGGGTGCCGTGTTTTCGCACCAGCGTCAGGCCGATGGCACGATTCCCACGTATGCAGCGGTACCATCGCTGGGTCCGAATGCCGGTGAATTGGGTCAGTCGAATGAACCGTTCAATGTCCTTGGAGACAGTGGCCGAATTCTTAAGATGGGGCCCGATCTGCACAATCATTCCGACATGTCGGCATTTCAGCGACGACTTTCGCTACTGGAACGAATTGAGCAAGACTCGCCACAAGAGTCCGAAACTGCCGGGCTTCGGATCAGGAGAGAAGCTTATCAGCAAGCGGCGCGCCTGCTGCGTTCTGAAACAATGCGGAATCTGTCTGATCTGACTTCGGAGACGAGCGCGGCCAGAGACCTGTATGGCCGGACAACTGACGGAGATTTTCTCCTGCTGGCAAGGCGATTTTTGGAAGCGGGTACGCGTTTTCTGACCGTCACGCTGAGTGGCTGGGATACCCATTATGACAGTTTCCCTGAGCTGCGCGGTCTGTTGCATTCGTTCGACCATGCATTGGCTGGGTTTATCAACGATCTCGAAGTACGCGGACGTCTTTCAAGGACCATCGTCGCCGTGGTCACAGAATTTGGCAGGACGCCCATGCTCTCCGATGGCGGTCGTGGACACTTTCCAGGGGCGGGTGTTGCCTTGCTGGCGGGCGGACGTTTTCGAAATGGGATAGTTTATGGCCAGACCGACAAGGCGGGCGCCGAGGTAATCGATGGCCGCTGTTCCCCGCAGGACATAGCATTCACCGTGTTGAGCGAAGTGGGAATCGCACCCGATCGCACATTTCTTCCTCCCACCGGCCGCGTCTTGCTTCCGGAAGGACGATTCCTCAACGACATCGTGCAGGGACACGCATGATTACCTATGTCTTTCTTGGTTTCGTCGCAATCTGCAGCTTCATTGCGCTGCAGAACTGGCGGGCCGGAGTGCTGCTGTGGCTGGGAATCGCGATTCTGCAGGATCCGATTCGCAAGGTCACTCCGGATAACCCCGTCTGGCTGACGATTTCCTTTGTGCCCGTCTACCTTGCAGCATTCTTCGGCATGCTGCAGGCAAATGTGCATATAAGAGATTTCACAAGGAGATTCAGGCAGCTGGATAACAGCTTTAAACTGTTTCTGCTGACGGTGTTTGCCAGTCTGTGCATCAGCCTGATTGGATCACGGCAAGGGGTCTTGCGAAGTGCGGTCGGCGTCATCTCGTACGCCGGTGGTGTCCCGGCAGTATTGATCGGATACTTCTATCTCCGGAACAACTATTCCTCGCTGGACAGACTGATGATGTGGTTTACGATCTTCACCAGCATTATGCTGATCGGTGTGCCAATGCAGCACACGGGTGTGGAACTTTCGCAACCATGGCTGGGGACAATCGGTCTGGAAGGCGGACATCATCGGCGATGGTTTAATGACTTCGACTATGTCGAAATGATCAGCGGATTCTATCGTTCGCCGGAAATTATGGGCTGGCATGCTATGATTCTGGTACTTGCCAGTGTCTACCTGCTGCTCAAGATGCCCCGGCTGAACCTGTTGTGGATTGCGATGTCGATCTGGGGATCGTATGGCGTCTTTATGAGCGGTCGGCGAAAGATGCTGATGATGCTGGTGGTGTTTGTTTTGGTTCTCTTTCTTGCCAGTGGATTTCGCAGTAAGAAGAAGATTCTGGGATATTTGGTTCCGGCGTTGATCTTCATTATTCCGGGAATTGCCTGGTTAGTCGATGACCTCTATCTGATGTCATTCAACTCCGGACTGGGCGTTGCCGGGGCGAAGGTTGCGGAAAAAGGACTGGCCGGACCGCTCTGGCTGATGACCATCGTCGGACCGTTCGGCTACGGCGTCGGCAGCGTCAGTCAGGGAGCTCAGCATTTCGGAATGGTCACCGATGTGCCACTCGTGGAAGGCGGTTTTGAAAAGGTGATGGTGGAGCTCGGGCTGTTTGGGGCTGTCTGCGGCATTGTACTGGCAGTCAGCGTAATGCTGACCGCCATCAAGGTTGTCCGCCGTGCGAACCGTTCAATGCCGAACGAAATTGCGACATCGTTCTGCTTCGCACTGATTGTCGCCAATCTTTCTGCGTTTCTGACCGCCTTTCAGTTCCTGGGTGATCCATTTATCGCGACATTTGTGGGCTTTCTGTTCGGCGTGCTGCTGTCGTCGGAAAGGCTCTATGGATTTCGATTGCCCACCATCCCAGCAGACCAGCCTGCAGTGGCGGTGCCAGTCGAAATGACTTGGCCTGTACGTCAGGAATCCAACTTGGCGGTACCGCAAAAGCCTCGTTAGTTGGAAAGCGCCACTTTCCCCCCGTGCCCCCCAAGTCGTTTGCGTGTTTTCGCGTCTCGTTGGAAGGCAACACTGCCGCAAACGACTTGGGCGGCGCGGGAGGGGCAGGGTGAGGGGGCTGTTTTTGCACGATGCGAACCTTCAAGGCCCCCTCATCCGGCCTGCCGGCCACCTTCTCCCCCGAATCAGGGGAGAAGGGACTTTGTGTATGCCGTAGACAATTGTCGAAGAAGAACTTGTGACACAAAGTGGCGCTGTCCAATCAGGAGTTGCATAACAATTAGCTGCCGCATCCCAGGGATCAGAAGCCCGGCCTTTTCAATGAGTGGTCCGGTCTCCGGTTGAATTCGTCAACCACGAGCCGTGTGCGGCGCTTTCCTATCAACCACATCTCCCCGTTTCCATTCAGGTCCATGCAAGTCACGTTTTTTCAGCGAAAACGACGACCGAACGCCAATTTCAGTCTGGAGTTCATCTTCGAGGATGTCCGCCGACGGCTGAACGGACTGATTTCCTCTCAACTGGTGATTGCCCCGTACCATAGCAACGGACTGTTTCGGCGTTTGGCGATCTCATTATCGGCGTGGTATAATCAGGGCGAAATTACGCACATCACCGGCGACATAAACTTTGCGGCCGTTTTTCTTTCGCGGACGCGGACCGTCCTGACAATCCTCGACTGTGGCTTCCTTGAACGAACCAGCGGAATCCGGCGATCAGTGCTGAAGCATTTCTGGCTGAACCTCCCGGTGCGACGAGCGGCGGTTGTTACGACGATTTCCGCAGCGGCTCAAGCAGACATTATCCGGCACACCGGGTGCGACCCGAGCAAAGTCATTGTCGTGCCGGTCGCGGTTTCTGAGATATTTCGTCCGTTGCCGCGTTTGTACGCATCGGACATCCCGAGAATCCTGCAGATCGGAACGGCACGAAACAAGAACGTCGCACGTGTCGTGCAGGCTCTGAAAGGAATTCCCTGCCTGCTTGTTGTGATCGGGCAAATCCACCCGGAAATCTCGCACGCCATTGACGAGTCCGGCGTGCAGGTCGAGAACCACATAAATCTATCGCAGGAACAGATACTTGAACAATACGGAAAGGCAGACGTCGTTATGTTTGCATCGCTGTATGAAGGTTTCGGCATGCCGATCATTGAAGCTCAGTCTGTCGGTCGACCAGTGATAACCAGCAATATCAGTTCAATGCCTGAAGTTGCCGGAGATGCCGCGTGTCTGGTAGATCCGCACAGCACAGAATCAATTCGTGCAGGAATTCAGAGGATACTCGGTGATGAAGAGTACCGCGAGAGTCTGGTGCAGAAGGGATTTGTCAACGCGCGTCGGTTCGATCCCGATATCATTGCCAGACAGTACTACCAGATTTACCTGCGGCTGGCCGAGACTGTGAATCGATGAGTAACTCAAGCGAGTTCGCAAGACTCTCGTCCCTGAGTCGTTCGACTGTCCCAGGTTCACTTGACGACTCCATCCAGCTCGGGGAATGTCGTCTTAATCGTAGGGTAGGCTTCAGCCTGCCGATATGATCCCGATCGTGTTGTTTTCGCGATGAAACTGGCAGGCTCAAGCCTACCCTACGAAGGTTCTGCACTATTTCGACAGTCCCCGAGGCCGTTGGGGGCGAATGTGGGACAGCCGAAGTCGGTAAGTGATCCATACACACTCTGCATTTATGCCTGCCTCGAACCGCTTTGTTCAGAGGCAGAAAGTCAATGCATTGATAATGTTCTCCATTAGAATCGGCCGTCAGGTTTCATGTGCGGAATTGCCGGTATCGTCGGGCTAATGGCTGAAGCCACGGCACGAGAATCTCTGCGAACGATGATCACCGCGATGCACCATCGAGGTCCCGATGATCGCGGAGAATACTTCGGGCCCGGCAGTGACATCGCCCTCGGTCACACTCGCCTCTCGATCCTGGATCTGTCGTCCGCCGGTCATCAGCCGATGCACTCGTCCGACGGACGGTTTGTCGTCGTTTACAACGGCGAGATTTACAATTTCCGTCGCTTGCGGGAGGAGCTGGAAACTGAGGGCGTTCCGTTTCGAAGTCATTCCGATACCGAAGTCATTCTTGAAATGTATGTCCGGCATCGAGAACGGTGTCTGGAGCGGTTTGATGGTATGTTCGCGATCGCGATCTGGGATACCGTCGATAAGTCCCTCTTCCTTGCCAGAGGCCCGCTGGGTATCAAACCGCTTTATGTCTGGCAGCACGGTTCGAGAATCGCCTTCGCATCGGAAATCCGCAGTCTTCTGGCGGCAGAACTTGGTCCGCGAGATCTCGATCTGAACGCAGCGTTTGACTATTTCCGATTGGGTTCTGTCCCGGAACCGCAAACGCTGATTCAGGGCGTGAGCATGGTTCCGGCGGGGACATGGATGTCGTGGAAGGCCGGAGTGCTGTCCGAGCCGACATGCTTCTGGACGGTGCAGTTCGCGAATTCACTGAGTGATCCGGCAATCGCTTGTCAGCAAACTCGAGCCGCTCTGGAAGAGAGTGTCGCACGACATTTTGTAAGTGACGTGCCAGTGGGTGTGTTTCTCAGCGGAGGTCTGGACAGCACGGCCATCCTTGCCCTCGCCCGCGCACAGGGACATACGAACCTTCAGACCTTCTGTATTTCCTTCGACGATCAGGAATTCAATGAAGGACACCTGGCACACAGAACGGCGGCTCATTTCGGTACGGATCATACGGACTGGCGGATGTCATCCGACGAGGGACAGCAACTTGCCTCAAAGTACCTGGACGCGATGGATCACCCGAGCAGTGACGGGTTTAATACTTATTGTGTTTCGAAGCTGGCCGCGGAATGCGGTATCAAGGTTGTGTTGTCCGGGGTGGGTGGCGATGAGCTATTTGCCGGCTATCCGTCATTCACAAAGATCCCGCGCCTGCTGGCGCTGAAACAGCGGCTGGATCGATTCGGACTCGCTGTGCCGCTCCGTCACCTGATTTCCCGATGCAGTCGGCAGCCGAAGTGGCAGCGTCTGAAGGAATTCCTGGGGTCAGAAGGTTCAGTCTGTGATGCCTGGCTGGCGATGCGCGGATTCTTCAGTTCGGAGGAATCTCAGAAACTCGTTGGCCGACTGTCCGGAAACGCTGCCTGGAAGGCCGACTCCACGAGGTCAATCAGTAGTGTTGCGGCGGCTCAGATGTCTGCTGACTGGCCTGTCAGAGACCAGATTTCCTGGCTGGAACTGATGAGGTATATGCAGAATCAGCTTCTGCGAGACAGTGACATCATGAGTATGGCATGTGGACTGGAACTGCGGGTTCCTTTTGTCGACCGGCGACTGTTGGATTCCGTCAGTGTGATCGACGAAAATCTGCGGCTGGCGCCGGGTAAGCAGTTGTTGATGAAAGCCGTTCCGGAGATCCCGCAATGGATTCTCGACCAGCCAAAACGCGGATTTCGTTTCCCGTTCGAAGCCTGGGC
>JANNGQ010000036.1:0-2861 GCA_031403975.1 Planctomycetota bacterium | reverse complement strand
AGTTTCAAGGACGGCACCGTGGGGATCACCGTTGCGGACTCATCAACGCAGATGCAGCTGAATTCCGGCAAGCTGTTGGCGATGACTTCGGCACTGAATGAGACACTGCCTGAATTCCAGGGACGACTGAGGGACCTCGCGCGGGAAATCGTTCGCGCTGTCGATCAGCAGCATGCGACGGGAATCTCAGATCAGGGGCCGTATTCCATTCTGCTGGGCAGTCGCGGTGTCCGCGACGTGACTGTTCCGCTGTCGGTCAGTGATCCGGACTTTCCGATCGACAGCGGTGACCTCTACATCACGACCACAGAGGATTCAACCGGGATCCGCCGGACGCAGAAAATATCGATCGACACGACAACAGATTCGCTGACCGACGTCGCGGCCAGACTGAACGCCCTGCCCGGCGTTGCGGCCACTGCGGACCCGGTGCGAAAAACATTGCTGATCTCCGCCGAAAGCCAGTATTCGATCGACTTCACGGGTCGACCGGACAGTATTCCGGATCTGTCGGCGATGGCGGGTACGAGTCTTCCGGAATTCTCCGGACTCTATTCAGGAGCCGTCAACGACGAATGGACGGCTTCATTTTCCGGTGCCGGCACCGTGGGAGTAACTCCGGGTCTGACACTGACGATCCGTGATATGTCCGGGCAGGTGATCGGGATGAAAGACGTCGGCGTCGGCTATGAAGCGGGAACGCCGTTTGAAGTCCGCGACGGAGTATTTCTGCAAATTGGCAGCGGAACGGTAACGGCCCCGGACAGTTTTTCGTTGAACGTGATCAGTACGCCGGATGAGACCGGAATCCTTTCGGCGCTGGGAATCAATTCGCTGTTCGAGGGATCGGAACCCGGGACGCTGCGGGTTCGCACGGATCTGCTGCAGAATCCGCAGCAACTGGCTTCGTCCATCACGGGATTCCAGGGAGATGCGCGGAATATGGCCGCGATCGCCGAACTGCGGGATCTGCGGTTCGACGCTCTGGGAGGGAGAACGTTTGTCGAAGAAATTGCTGACGTGACCGCCGAATCCGGACTTGAAGTTCAGACCGCCGACAGTCAGAACATACAGTTACAGTCTTTTCGACAGCGACTGGAAGCAGACCGGGACGCTCAGTCCGGCGTGGATATCAATCAGGAAATGCTGGAAATGATGCAGGCGGAACGTGCCTACCAGGGCGCGGCGAGGTATCTGTCGACGGTCGACCAGATGCTGCAGGAGCTGTTCCGCCTGGTGCAGTAGTCTGAATGCCGAAGCCAAGTGGGTTCACGAACGAATTGACGGACAATCATGTTGTATCGAGTCACTCAGAGTCAGATGGCGACGACGGCTCGCGAGTACCTCGCGAAGCAGACATCGGAGCTCTTCAGAACCCAGCAGCAGATCAGCAGCGGCCTGAGGATTCAGAGGCCTGCGGATGATCCCGCAGGCATGCGCCGCAGCCTGATTCAGAAAGACAGAGTCGAGCGACTGGAATCCCATGTTGTCTCGATTCAGCAGGTTCAGTCGCGGCTGGAGCAGTCTCATGTGCAGCTGCGCGAGGCCAGTACGCTTTTGACTCGCGCGCGGGACATCGCGCTGCAGGCACCGCAGGCGACTGACGACAGCGAAATCAGTGTGCTTGTGGCTGAGTTGAACGGTATTCTGCAGGCGCTCGACAGCGTCGCAAACTCTTCGGATGAAAGTGGCTACCTGTTCAGCGGCACTGCCGCGAACAATCGACCATTTCCAAGTCTGGTTTCCACCAACGGGCAGATCAGCTACTCCGGCGCTTCGCAGGAAACGCAGTTACTGCTGAGCGGCGACGTCGCTCGCGAGGCATTGTTGCCGGGAGACTTCGTGTTTCAGCCTGTGTCGCGGGAGGCCACAGTACTGATCGGTCTGACGGGAGCCAGGACAGGGACTGGCACCGACACGGCAACGGGGACTCGTGAATTGATCGTGTCGCACGGTGTGACAACATACGCAGCGGGTTCAGGAGTCACGGCCGGCGCTTCATCGACGTCCGGAGACACGGTGATCGGGTCCGCGGGCACTCACCGGCTGCAGATCACAGATACGAGCGGCACGGGAGCTTTTGGCACTGTGTCGCTGAATGGCGGCGATCCCGTCAGCTTCACCAGCGCTGATACCGATCTGCGGCTGCAGGGACCGGGCGGCGAAGAAGTCTATGTCAACACGACGGCGATCACTGCCGGATTCACTGGTTCCGTTGACATCACCGCCTCAGGTTCGATGTCGACAGACGGCGGCGTATCGTGGACAGTGATTGCGTTTTCTGCGAATGAATCCGTGCCGGACTCCCGCGACGGCTCAGTTGTTCATATCGATTCATCGGCCATTACCCGCACGGGAACGGATCAACTCGAATTCCCCGGAACGAACGACATCTTCAGCGCGGTGATGAGTCTGCGTGACGAACTGCTGAATACCCGCGGACTGTCGACATCAGACCGGATTGCCGCATTGGGCCGACGCCACGCCGACATCAGCCGGGTTCAGGACCACGTTCTGGACGTTGTCGGCATGCAGTCCGTCAGCATGGAACAGTTGGAGCGACTGACAACGCGGACGGAAGATCTGAAGCTGGCAGAGAAAATCGAATACAGTGACACCGTGTCCGCCGACATCAGCGAAGCGGTGCTGCGACTGCAGGAGCTGAATAATCTGCAGCAGTTTACGATGGCAGCCGTTGGTCGACTGCTCACGCCGGATTTGCTGCAGTACCTGAGTTAGAGAATCTGCAATGACAATGTGGCATGTGATTCGGAGATCGGGCGATGGCGGCACCCAATGAACCCTCAGGCAGCGCCTTCCGCAAACCCCGGCCAGTCAGAGTCAAGCGCAGCGAACTCAAT
>JANNGQ010000035.1:0-1579 GCA_031403975.1 Planctomycetota bacterium | reverse complement strand
CGTATTCCGGCAAGTCGGGGTGAGCATCGACCAGGCGCTGATTCAACTCTCGGGCTTCCGAATACGGGGCTTCAGCCAGCTTTGCCCGATTGGTCGTCACGTACAGGACACCAAGGTCCATCAGAGTCGCCGCCAAATCCTGCTGGTAAACTAATTCCGCAGCGTCGTCGTGCATCAATTGCCGATATCCCTGGCACGCTTGTTCGTAAGCCGCCGCGGCTTCGTCATTCCGGCGAATCTCGGCATAGAGAATTCCCAGTTCCTGTTGAGCCGCCGCCAATGCCCAGGACGTGCGCGGTGCCGGTGGATGTTTCTTCGCCAACGCCTCGCTAATCGAGATCGCAGCCAGAAAGGCCCGCTCTCCGTCGTCGGCCTTTCCCCGCGTACGGCGCAGTTTGCCAATCACGCGGTAAGTATTTGCCAGGTGCACCTGAATATCGATCCCGTCCGGATCAGTCTGGCTGAGTTTCTGGAAGATCACGAGGGCCTGCTGATAATTCTCGTCCGCACGATCGCCATGGCCCAACGCGAGGTTTAGTTCTCCGAGTCGCTGCAATGCCAATCCCTGTTCGATCCGGACGACAGCATCCTCCGCCTCTTCTTTGACAAATCGCTGATAGAAGTCGGCGGCGGAACTGAGCAATTCGCGGCGAAGCAATTCGAGTCCTCGAGATTTCAATTCAGCGCTCTGACTGACCCTGGTGTGAAAGGAATCCACGGCTTCGCGTGCGAGTTGAAAATTGGCGCGGGCCTTGTCTCGCTGAATCTGTGCCAAATCTCGCTGCCGTTCAACGTGACGATTGGCCTGTTCTGCTCTGATGAGACCAAAGATGGTGCCCGCCATACCTGCCACGAGCAGCACGGCGATCACTGTCGCGGTCGTCAGGGCGGCACGATGCTTCCGCGCAAACACGCCCAGGCGATAACGCGCACTGGGTGGTGCCGCAAGGACCGGCTCCCCGTTCAGGTACCGCTGCACGTCGGCCGCGAAACCGTTGGCCGTCTCGTAGCGCCGAGTCCGGTCTTTCTCCAGAGCCTTCATCACGATCCAATCCAGCTCACCGCGTACCAGCTTCGTCAGCCGTGCCGGTTCCGTATGCCGGCCGGCGGCCAATGACGGCAGCGTCGCGGCGGAACTCAGTCGCAGACTCGGTCGAGGTGGTTCTTCCTCCCGAATGATCCGACGGACTTCGTCCCAGGCAGCCTGCTTGAATCGTTGCTTCTCCAGGGGCGTCGATCCGGTCAGCAATTCATAGAGCAGCACACCCAGCGAATAAATATCCGAGCGAGTGTCCACATCAATGTTGTTCAGCTGCGCCTGTTCGGGAGACATGTACAGTGGAGTGCCCAACACCATGTCGTGGGCGGTGTGCAACGTCTGCTCCGTCAGCGATTGGTTCATGGCTTTAGCCAGTCCGAAGTCGATGACCTTGGGCACCGGCTTGTCGTCATAGGGCGCAACCAGAATGTTTGAAGGTTTCAAATCGCGATGAATGATGCCTTTCTGATGTGCGTGCTCTTTTGATGTTGGATTCCCCGTACCACCCACTTTTGATGAGGCTTCCTTTATCACTGTCCC
>JANNGQ010000034.1:0-7452 GCA_031403975.1 Planctomycetota bacterium | reverse complement strand
CAGCCAGCCAATACGTCAGTTCCTTCAAGTCCAAGGAGTCCATCCCGGCCATAAGTTCCTGCCGGTGAATTTCATGTACCGCCAGAATGTGGTCTTCATGGAAGACGATCTCTGGGTGCATGTCAACGACGTTCACCAACTGGTACTCGTTGGAGAAGAGCTGCTCGCTGAATTGTTGTTGCAGGTTGGCCATTCAATCTCGGTAAAACACGGCGAGCCAGATTGTCGGTTCGTCGGGCGTCGTCCACTCGACTCGGTGCTTCGTATGGGCCGGGATGTTCACAAAATCGCCGGGCTTCATTTCGACAGTCTCATTCTCGAATCGAAGTGTCGCCGCACCTTTCAGAACAATGACCCATTCGTGCTCTTCCTGGTCATACCAGAAGCCATCCGGCGAAGCGTGTCGGTGAGAGACTATTCGTTCGATGCGCACATGCTGGTTCTCGGCCAGGATCTCAATGAGTTCTTGGGGAACCGAAGTCGGAAGATTGTCGAATAGATTATCCATCAGCCGCTACTGTACTTTTTTCCGAAGGACAGGAGCTTGAATGCTTCTTTCGGCCTGCCGCAGTGTCGATCCTGCGGAGTTGCAATTGCCGACAACAGCCAGTCGTTCAGGTAAGACGGCAAATCGCGAGGAGCGGTCTCATCGATTGCGATTGAATTGGTCGCTGCGATGACAAATTCGTTCATCGAACCGATCACACTTCGATTCAGGGCTTTCGCGAAACTGACTGTAGCCGTCGATGGAGCGATGAACTTCTGGTAGATGGAAGCGTGTCCGTCGTCCTCCATGAGCTCACGAATGCAGTTCAATGCCCGCTGAAGGAAACGGCTCTCGTTCGTGATCTCCTTACCGAACATCACGCACGAGTAAAGCGATGCCGAATTGCTCAGGATGATGTACTGAGCACGATTCACGACGAACACGTTGGCCGACCAGTCTGCATACGGGTTGTCGTCCAGCGGCATTTCGTTGAGCTTGCCGGCTTTGATCCTGGTGCAGAGTTTCTGAGAGAGACGAATGATCATGGAACATCCAGCGTCAGTGGAGTCAAACGATTCGTTAAATGGACCCCGTCACTCCTCCTGTAGCCATGCTCTCGCACGTTCCACCAACAACATTTCACGGTTCTTCAAACTGCGATTCGCAATAGATGAGAATCGCGTCAGCTTGATGTTCATCCAACAAGTCGAGTGCCAGATGGGCGGCAACATAGCACAGTACGAAAGCCATGAGAGGACGTTGCTTCAAATTGTGATCAATTCCATCGGGGCTGGAATTCGCGACGTAGTTGGCAAGAGCCGTTTCGGTTACTCGATCTGCTTCCGGGCCTTTGAGTTTTCGACCACGAAACTTGAGGCAGACCAGCGGAGCCAGATGAAACAGATTGGCCAGTGTGATGGGGGCACCGATGGCTCTGCCAAATGGTTCGGCCTCGGCAGCATCGGTAATTGCCAGCTTGATTTCTTTGAACCACGAAGCTGGGGTGCGTGGCTGCGGGCGCTTCATTTGTCCTCGTTCTGTGTAGGGTGACCAGACTTCGCTCGCCGCGCCAGAATGGGTCCGATTTGCACGCCGGTCTCCAAACGATACGCGCTGAAGGAACTGCCCGGCGAATTCACCGGACTACAACTGTGCGTCGTGATGTACATCGCCTTTCGGCAGGTTGCTCCGGGCACAGTTGTGGGCATCGATTTCTCATGAGAACACGAAGTGGCTCTCGCCATGAGATATTAGCAAACTCAAGACCGGTTGCGAGAATGACAACAGACATACGACACTGGTCCCATTGCCGAACCTGGATGTGAATCGAGAACTCAACAGCAAGACGGCGCGATGACGAAAACACTTCTCTGCTGGATTGGGCATCCGCCTCTGCCGGCACCGAAAACTGAGCGATCACTTACGCATTCTCCGTACTTCCATGGGCCGCTCTATGAACGCAGCTGCAGCACCCGGTTCGGCTCGGTTTGGCATCAATTCGACTCCCGGCCCATTTCTTCTCCATTCCTGTTTCGACGTCTCAACCTGGTGCAGGCAGGGATCCCGAGCGGAGTTCTGCGACCCACTGATTGATCTGCTCCGGACGGCCGCTCGACCAGTCGAGGAAGAACGCCACCGGTCCGTCCAGCGTTTCGATGACGAAATCCGAGGGGACGTCTGTCGATACACTGGCCTCGATTTTGGCATTCACGAAACGGTCCAAAGCGATCCCGTAGCAGCGATTCGGCTCCATGCGCACCAGCACCCCGCCCGGGCCGACCAGAATGCCCTGGCGAAGCGTCCCACGCTTCAGACGGTGCCAGGCGCCGAGCGTGATGCACAGTCGCCGCAGCAAATACAACGGAATGAGCGCGAGCAGCGAGCAGACCGCTCCGAGGACCAGGAGCGGCACCGTTGCACCGGCGGCGACCAGCGCCGGCCAAAACATCAGGACAATGAGGATGACCATCGCAATCGGTGTAAATCCGAGTGTCACGAAAAAGATCAGATCATGAATGACGGCCACGGATCGGGGGAGGATTCGGACCTGCGCCGGCAGAGCCTGGGCCTCGTCGATCCACGACCGGTACGGCTCCGGCAGGCGATCATCGGACACGGGCGGCAGGGCGTCGTTGCCGCGGAAGCGCCCGCGCCGAGTCCCCAAAACACCCGGCGGCGCCTGCGTATCTTGCGCACTAAAGGTTTGCACCAGCGCGTGGACTCGGGGCTCGGCCAGCAGTGGCACTCCGAGGAAATCGGCCAGGATCCTGGCCTTCCTGGCCATATCGGTGACGTCGCTGTTGTAGGTCACGAACACGCGCGGCTCGTTCGGGTCATCCAGGACCAGATTCAGTTGGTAACTGGAAAACCTGACGCGGTCGTTGTCGAGTCCTTCATTGAACTTGGTGCCGAACCTGCCTGCATCAATCATTTGGACGGCCACGATCTGCGACATGGGCCGGCGGCGCGTTCGCAAAAAGTGCCGGACCGTCAACCAGCCGTCCGCGATGTCAAACCGATGTCGCGGCCCCAGCAACCAGACTCCCATCAGGCCAACCGTGCCGCCCCAGAGCAGCAGGAATCCCACGCCAACGAATTCGGCTGCTTCCGGCTTCATCAGGCTCCCGATGAGTCCCATCAGGCCCAGCAACAGTGGCGGCCAACCCAGAATGCACAGGACCCAGGCAACCACTCGTACCCCTCGGTGATACCTGATCTCGAGCGTCCAGTCGTCCGGCCAACTCAGGACGAAGCGATTGTGACTGCGGACGAAGGTCGTTCGAAGCGGTGACTCCTCGACGACTCCCTCACCCGTTCCAACTGGATCTGAAGAGCTCGCCATGTTCCGGCCTTTCGCCGCCGAAACGAATTGCAATCCACGCGTCGGCAGGGATGGCGACACATAGATCGTGCGTTGAACTTTTCCGCTTCGGGGGGCC
Source organism: Planctomycetota bacterium (assembly GCA_031403975.1). Taxonomy (GTDB): domain Bacteria; phylum Planctomycetota; class Planctomycetia; order Planctomycetales; family Planctomycetaceae; genus SXXK01. The sequence goes on along the minus strand of JANNGQ010000034.1, from coordinate 4,026 downwards.
AGGGATATGCGGAATCAGCAAAGCCCGCCGAGCGGATTCTACGATGCGGCATCCGTGGAGTCACGAGGAACCGGACTTCAGGATCGCAAATCTGTTGGGCCGCGCAGCAGCGAACAGCCGGGTGGCTGAGGGGAGCGGCAGAGGCCTGTAATCAGTCGGATCCGAATTCGCAGTACTCGTTTCGTCGTGCCAAAATTCTCATGAGTCTGTTCAAGTTGCTTTTGGCCGTTTCTTACTCGGTCAGCTGTTGGATCAGCAGAATCATGAATTCGACCATGTGGTGGTAATTCTCCACGCTGATCCGTTCATTGATGCCGTGAATTCGATTCAAGTCCGCAGCCTTAAGTTGCACGGGCAGGAAGCGGTAGATGTTGTCGGCAACTCCCTCGTAGTGCCGAGAGTCGGTCGCAACGACCGCCAGCCCAGGGGCTACGACTACCCCGGGAAATACCTGCCGGATTACCCGCTGCAGCGTCAGAAACTCTGGCGAGCGATGGTCCGAGATCAAGGACGGCGGTATTGGGAGAGCACCTTTGCGAAGCTCACATTCCACGCGCACGTCGTCGACGGCGTGCCTTACATGCTCCAGGACGAACTCTGGCAAATCGCCTGGCAGCAGTCGGAAATTCACGAGTGCTTCAGCATGTCCCGGAAGCGAGCCTTCATGCTGGCCACCCTGAAACACGGTGACTGCCGTCGTACTGCGAGTAAGTGCGTTCAGCGTCGGAGACTGCGAAAACCTGTGCAGCAGGACAGGCGCAAGGACATCTCGGTTGGCGAGCAGGACTCGCGGCATGAAGTCCATTTCTGGCGCGACGGCATTCAGCATCAAACTGACCGGTCCGCTCAGGCTTGCGGGAAGCGGCCGTTGCTCCAGTCTGGTCACTGCTGCAGCCAGAATCCCGATGGCCGTTTGGGCGGGAGGCATAGATGAGTGCCCTGGCTGGACATCGACGGAGAGTCGAATGGTGGCATAGCCTTTCTCCGCCACAGCCACCAGTGCGAGCGGCGATTGCAGCCCTGGGAGCGCCCCGTCCACAATCACTCCGCCCTCATCCAGTACAAACCGGAATCGCACCCCGCGTTCCCGCATCTTCAGGGCGATCTGCAGATTGCCATCGTTACCGCCAACCTCTTCGTCATGCCCAAACGCGAGGTACACGTCCTGTTTTGGACTGAACTCCTGGCCGAGCAAATGCTCGATTGCCTCCAGTTGGCTCAGAACCCCGCATTTAACGTCAATGGCGCCTCGTCCCCAGATATATCCGTCGGCAACTTCTCCACTCCAGGGCGAATGTGTCCAGCGCCTTCGTTCAATGTCGGGCACCGGAACGACATCGAGATGCGACATCAGCAGGATCGGCTGCGCGTCCGGATCAGTTCCAGGCCAGCGGTAGAGCAGACTGAAATTGGCGACCACTTCTCGCTGCAGTTTAGAGTGGACAAGGGGGAACTGCTCTCCGAGGTACCGATGCAGACTTTGGAACACTTCCGGACGAAAATCCCCCGTCGCGGAGACAGTCTGAAATCTCAAAGCTCCGGAGAATCGCTCAACGGCCTGCGGGATCACTGGTGGGAGCTGAATTGCGGCGACGGGTATTTGCTGCGACTCGAGGCGGACAGCCCTCGTGACCATTAACGCGATTCCCAGCGCGATCACCAGGATGCAGAGAAGCACGGCACGAATGCACCAGGTTCTAATTGTTTTCTGCCAGCTTCTGGCCGGCGCCTGTGGCAATGTGTTCATGGGAGATGACTTTACAAAATGTGGGGGGGCTGAAAGAGTTTTAAGGAACATGTAAGAAACCGCTTCTGTTTGTTGATGGACGCGGTCGACGAGTTCAATCAGGCGGCGATCGACATCGACCAACGGCAGGCCAAAATAGATACGAATTTACTGATTGTGTTGGACCGTTCGTCGAAGAATCCCAAACCGTGCCGCTCGCAGTATTCATCAGTCACGTGTCGCCTCGCTTGTCTCGTAATGGAACTGAAAGGAAATTCATGCATCTTCCGCCGAAACGCGACACACTTGTCGTCTACATATGGCCGCCGCTGTTGTCGTTCGCATGCACTCGTTGAGAAGAGTAGGTGTGGCGTCCTCGTCCCAATTGGCGGTGGGCGAGAACTGCGGCGACGGAGTCTGCATAGAACATCCCTCGCGTTGTGAGTGACACGGCGGCACTCGTCACATCCAGCAATCCTGCCCGCCCCAATGTTTCCACTTCCTGAACGTAGTCATTGCAGACGTCGCTCCCGAGTGCCTCCTGGTACCGTCGGCGGTCAATCCGCAGTGCTGACAGTTGGCGAGTGGCGTGCAGCAGTCTGAGATCGCCCGACGCGAACGCGTAATACCGGTTCCACACCGTTCCACCTTGCTGAACCGCCTGCAGGTATTCGACCGCGCTTTCGGGATTCATCGTCTTCAGGGCAGATGTTCGCGATGTGTGTTCTGTGCAGGAAATCCCCGAAGGTCCGAAACCCAGCATGTCGAAACGATCGGGCTGAAAACTCATCAGCTCGTACGAATACCGCCGCGAGTCGTTCTGTAAATCAGATCGTTCAAAATTGGTCAGCGTTGTCTGGCGGTAACCATGTGCCATGACATGCTCACGAAGCGCTTCCCAGTTTCGTGATGCGGTTTCATTTTGCGGCAGCGAAGCCAGCAGTCGTGCGTCCCGAGCCCACGGCGCTGCCATTCCGCGGAACAGAACCAGATGATAAAGGCAGATCTGGTCCAGCCCGAGATTCAGCGCCTGGGAAACGTCTTCCTTCATTTCCGACAGAGACTGCCCCGGCAGATTGAACAGGAGATCCGCTGAAGCCGTCATTCCTCGAGCATGAGCGTTCGCGACAACCTCGGCAAATACCTCAGGTCCGCCGAAGGCCAGGCGGCCCATATTTTCCAGACGGCTTCGTGAGAATGTCTGCACACCCATGCTGATTCGAAAATGCCGCGCAGACAGTTCTTGTGGCAGTATGTCGAGCAGCAATGGCTTACGGTTCAGGAAATAGGCAGGCACGCCTTCCAGTGTGACTTCAGACTGTGCAAGGTTGAAAACTTCATTGAGCTTGCGACACAGATTCCGAAATGGGATGGCCGGCGTGAGATTCGCGGTCCCTCCGCCGAAATACAAACCATGGATTGATCTCCCCATCAGGTGCGGAGCCGATGTCATGCGGGATTCGATCTCTCGAATCACTCCGTTTACAACCGCGGCTGCCTTCAGTGAACTGAAATCCTCATGTGGGAAAGTACAAAAGCCACACCCCGCGATTTTGGGATTGCAGAACGAGTGTGGCAGGACACCGACCAGCAATTCACGATCGGGACGATGTCGGATTGCAAACCTTTCGTCGTTGGCATCACTCAGCTTTCGGACTTCGTCGCCGGCAAACGGCATGGCTGCTGCCAGCGGAAAGCCGTGCAACAGGCGGTGCCGCTGAGGTTTGTTCATCCGATGGTGCAGAAGTTCCAGCAATTGTCGTGATCGTGCGTCGGACGCGGCACCAGCAGAGTATGTGGCTTGCAGAAGCATCTCAGGTTTCCTCTTTTGACTTGGCAGGTATCGACTGAGAAGGACGCAAAGCGATCCGCGTGCCGAAGACTTCAGGATCAGTGTAAGTGGTTATCACTGCATGAGATGCATCGTGTTGGCGTCAACAACTCATAGTAAGCGAGTTGAGAGTGGCATGCAAAACCTGTAGGCTAATATGCAATTCATGTAGGAAGTATTCCGCGTTGAGATCGAGAACATTCATGGCCATTCTTTCGAGTCGGGATCTACGAGTCGCGGAATCGATCGGTGAGATTGGCTACTGCAATCCGTTTCTGCCGGAGCGACTGGCGCTGGAACGATCGGCTCTCGGCGTGGAGTTTCACTGTGCGGACCCGGTAATCAATCTTCCGCCTGATGCAGACCTGAAGACGATTTTCCCGAACTTTACAGCACTGCGAGAACGAGCAGAGGTTCTGTCGGAGAAGATGCGTTCACGCTTGCTGGGTGGAACGACTCCCACAGAGCG
>JANNGQ010000033.1:0-6387 GCA_031403975.1 Planctomycetota bacterium | reverse complement strand
ACCAGTTCGCGAGCCAGCCGAAACGTTTCATCACCATCCGGGCCCGGCACAAGCTTGACCTCAACACCATCCTGCGCGATCGCCCAATCCTTCTCGGTCAGGTGCTGTTCGAACTGGTGCAGCATCGACTTTGGTGTCCCGACGATGTACTGCCCGCCACGCTCCCGCAGGAACTTCAGGTTCTCTTCGCTGACCATGCCACGATCCATCACCCACACCCGATTCAGTGAGCCATACTTTTCCTCCAGCGACTCGATTATCGTCTTCACTGTCGTCGAGTCGTGCGTGTTGCCAGCGAAGATTTCGTAGCTCACTGGAAAGCCATCCTCCGTGACGACCAGCCCGATGCAGACCTGCGGCCGGTCGGGACGCGAATCCCGCGAGTATCCGCGTTTCGCAATCGGGCAGCGTTCCATGTCTCCTTCGAAGTATGTGCTCGTCACGTCGTAGAGCAGCAAGTCGCATTTCAGATCGAACAATTCACCCAGCCGCTCTCGCAGATGTTTTTCGATCGCCTGCTTGTGCGGAAGAAGGTGATCCAGCCCTTTGTACAAGCGATCCGTGTGAACCTGCTCAGGCGTCACCCCCAGCAATTCCTCAAGCGCCGTTTGCCGATACCACGTATCGGCGATGTGCAGTTCGCTCGACGGTTTGCAGAAGCGGGCAATGGCCAGAATCGCTCCGACAGTCCCCCACGCAACTTCTTCCCGTCCCGACTCGATGACGTGGTCCAGCAGCTGGTCGAGTTCCAGCATCCGCCACAAACCCCACGCCAGCCACACGTCTCCGAAATCGCGGGTCCGCTCCAGGCGAATGCTGCTGAGCTTCACCAGCAGTGGTTCGTCGCTTCGCCGTTCATCGCGATGCGGAGGATCGAACAGTGTCCGCTGCGGTCGTCGTGTCTTCGTTTTGCCGTCAAGATGCGAACTGAGCTGTGCCCATCCATCCTGCTCGTCGGCACTCAACTCGCCCAGATACGCGACGATTCGCTGACGCGATCCTTTGGCCGTGCGATACGATTCCGCCAACGCCCAATAGGTATGCGGCTTGCCATTCTTCCGCCGCTCGTATCGTCTGAGAAACATGAGCGATCCCTCACCCGCGACTGATGATCGCGAACAAGGATCTCACAGTATCGAAAGATGTCAATAAAGCAGGTCTTCACTACATGGCTCGTGGACAATACTCCGCCCATGAGCATTGGACTTACGTCCATTTCCGACGCCAAAATTCTGCAAACGGACACCAAACTCTTTAACTTGGGTTAAACATGCCACTTGCTGGCGCGTCGTGCTTGTGGCGGCGACGGCGTGAAGGCACCACAACCCTTCCGGAGAAAGAATTTCCAGCTGCCCCTTGCCAGAGGTACGAGCGGTGCCGGGCGTCGAGTCACGCCAGTACTTTGTTCACGATCTTTCCAAAGACATCCGTCAGTCGGAACTCGCGTCCCTGAAACCTGAATGTCAGCTGTTCGTGGTTCAGGCCAAGCAGATGCAGGATTGTGGCCTGCATGTCATGGACATGAACAGGATCTTCGACGACGCGAAAGCCGATGTCATCTGTTCGTCCGATGGTGACGCCGGCTTTCACGCCGCCTCCAGCCAGCCAGCAGCAGAATGACTGCGGATGATGGTCACGACCAGGTTTGCTGCGACTTTGACCCAATCCCCCCTGAACCATGGGTGTCCGGCCGAATTCACCTCCCCACACGACCAAAGTCTGATCCAGCAGGCCGCGAGCCTTCAGATCTTTGATCAGAGCAGCGGCCGGCTGATCGGTAAGTTGACACTGTTCCTGCAGACTTTCCCTGATGTTCGTATGGTGGTCCCAGCCCTCATGCAGAAGGGAAACAAATCGTACACCGCGCTCCACGAGTCGCCTTGCAAGCAGACAGTTGTTGGCGAATGAGGAAGTTCCCGGCACGGCCCCGTACATGTCCAGAGTTTCCTTCGATTCCGAGGACAGATCCATCAGTTCCGGAGCCGTTGACTGCATGCGGAATGCGGTTTCGTAGGCGAGGATCCGGCTGCTGATTTCCGGGTCATTCACGGAATCGAATTGCTCACGATTCAATGACGCAATCAGATCCAGTGATTCACGCTGCAGACGGCGATCGTATCCACCGGGGCTTGATACGTTCAGAATCGGGTCTCCCTGTGAGCGGAACGGAACTCCCTGATAGACTGAGGGCAGGAAACCGCTGGACCAGTTTGCAGCACCGCCACTGGTTCCTTTGAAGCTGGGCAGCACCACAAATGCAGGAAGCGAGTCGGACTCCGAACCAAGTCCATAAGTCACCCAGGCTCCCATACACGGGCGTCCCGGTTGTGGAAACCCGGTGCTCATCAGGATCTGGGCTGGCGCGTGATTGAACTGATCGGTGTGCATCGACTTGATCATGGTGAGTTCATCCACGACCCCGGCCAGATGCGGCAGGGATTCCGAAAGATGCACCCCGCTCTGACCGTATTGTTGAAACTTGAACTGCGGTGGCAGCATGGCCGCATCCGGACGGATGAAGGCATAGCGCTGATCCTTGATGATTTCAGGGGGAACCGGCTCTCCCGCATGCTTGATCAGAGTTTCCTTGTAATCAAACAAGTCAAGCTGGCTGGGTGCCCCGGCCATGAACAGGTGGATGACGGACTTCGCTTTCCCAGTGTGATGAGACTTCTGGGGAGCAAGCGGATTCCCGTCGGTCAGTGCAGCGGCTGCGCTGCGTCCCGTACCTGCCAGCAAGGTCGCGAGAGCGATTCTTCCGATGCCGAATCCGCATTGGTTCAACAGCTGTCGGCGAGTTGTCCTGCGGCGCAGCTGTTCGATCAGCTCGCGGTCAGGAAGTTCATAATGCATGTCGTCACTCCCTGGTGATTGCTGAGTCCAGATTGAGAATCGCCCGCGACAGCGTGGTCCAGGCCGCTGACTCCGAAGCGTCAGCCTCAATCGGCGGCAAGCGCGTATAAGACAACGCGATCCAGTCGACTTCCACATCGCCGGAACCGTGTCCAGGGGCGAATCGAATTCCGACAATCTCAGTTGCGGCATTCAAATCCACAGCATATTCATGCCACTCACTTCCAGCGGATTCGAACGCCGTTGAGTTGGCCTCCTTTGCCTCAGGTGCATCTGCAGTGAGCCAATAGACTCGGCCCGAATGCCCGTTCTGACAACGCGCTCGAAATCGAAGGACCGCCGGGCCGGCAGGGCTCCTGATGTCCGCCATGATCCTGGGATCACTGCCTGAGCTTGTGATTCGCATGACCCCTGCATCGACAGCAAGACTGCTCTGCTGCTGTGAAATCCAGCCGTCGGTGTCGACAGTGAAGTCCCAGCGTTTATGTGTTCCTCCTCCGACGACAACGGCGTTCAAGTCGCCTCCGCGAAACCGAGCCAGCTGTTCGTCCAGAAAATGCTGCATCAGCTCAAGCTCCCGCTCGGTGGGTGGCCGTGTGAGTACGTGCCGAAACAGCGCGATCAGCCGATCTTCCGTGGAACCGGTTGTGTCAGCAATCATCCGTCGAGCCAGCGCCTGCGACGATTCCACAAAGACTGTGTCGTTCAACATGGTCAGTGCCTGCAACGGAGTATTCGACCTCTCACGCCGCACAGTACATGCCTCATGACTCGGAGCATCGAACGTCACAAATGCGGCATACGGGGCTGTCCGTTTGGCGTAGGTATACAGTCCACGTCGATAGCGGTTTGAGTTTGTTTCCGTCTTCCATTGCAGGCCACCGAACGCAGAACCTGTCACTGCCGCCGGCTGCGGCGGAAACACACTTGGACCGCCCACGGTGGTGTCCAGCAATCCGGCCGCCGAAAGAGCGATGTCTCGGACGGCTTCCGCTTCAACCCGCAACCGCGGACTTCGAGCGAGCCAGCGATTCTGCGGATCACGTTCCATCGCCTCGGCTGTTGTCTGCGACGACTGCCGATAGGTGCTGCTGGTTACGATCAACCGGTGCATCGTCTTCTGGCTCCAGCCGCAGTCCATGAATTCTGTGGCCAGCCAGTCCAGAAGTTCGGGATGAGTTGGCGGTTCACCGCGTGTTCCGAAATCTTCGGTCGTCCTGACAAGCCCCTGTCCGAAGAACTTTGCCCAGTGACGATTCATCACAACTCGAGCGGTAAGCGGGTTGCGACGATCAACGAGCCATTCCGCGAGCGCGAGGCGGTCTGTGGCCTTCTGATCCGGCAGAGGATGCAGTACCGCTGGCACGTCCAGTCTGGCGACAGCCTCCGTCGGCTTCAGGAACTCACCGCGCTCACGGATGTGCGTGATGCGTGAATGCTCTCGCAACCGTTCCTGCATCACCAACGTTGTCGGCAATGACGGCATGGATTTGCGAATCTCGGCGATCCTCTTTCGCTCAGCAGCCAATTCCGGGGCGATTGACAGAAAATACTTTCGAAGAGTCTGCTGCTGCTCGGATGTCCTTTGAGCGTCCGGCAGAACAAGCAGCGACTCAATATCGGCCGGTAATGTGGAGAGGCGTTCCGAATTCGGAGCGTCGGTCACCGAAATACGAAACCGACCGAGACTGACCGGATAATACGAAAAATGGATCAGCGCGACTCTCAACGAAGTCCCCGGCCCGCCAGAAACAGGCTGCTCAAACGAAAATACTGCGCTCTGAGCCTGACCATGGCCGCCCGAAATGGTCCAGGACGTCTCTTCATTGCCATCAAACGCCAATGCCGAAGAACTCCCGGCACCGGCGAAACTGTGAGCGGACCGGGCAATGGGAATTCTGTCGGACTGTGTGTCATTCGAATCGCCGCGACTTGTCGTGACGATAAGTTCGCTCAGGAAAAAATCACCCGCGTTGTCAATATCTTCGCGTCCCGGTCCGCCACCCGGCAGAGTCGGATGCGGCAGCGCTTCCAGTCTCAGTGCGGTTATGTTCGTCAGTGATGTGTCATACTCAACCTCGAACACATCACGCTTCGTGACATCGCCTCCGGCCAGTACGGAATTGTCATCCAGCAGTGTCAGCGACGCAGCATTTGCCGAGTATGTTTTCGGCTGCAGCACGGTCCATGCACGAGCTCCCACGGCAGCTTCTTCTTTCCACCGCGTGAACTGTGTTTCGTATTGCTGACGGTGTCGCTCGACCAGCGAAATACTGTTATCAAGCCGATTGCCGATTGACAGTCGGAAGCAGCCGAGGCAGTGGCTTCCCCCGTGCTGCTGATGAATTGTCACCGTGACAGTCTTTGTACTTGAGTCGGTCGTCTGACCGTCTGTCTCAAACGTCGCCGTGCGACCCGTGTTCCATGTGCCTGACGGCGAATAAATTGCCCAACCAAGTTTGTCGGTTGCAATGCCGTCAATCGCGCTTCCAACGGGAAAGCCGTCCTGAGAAAAGTCCGCGACGGCATTACTCAGCTTCAATGGCACGGTCGGGCCCGATCCGTCTGCGGGAGCGACCGTGACATCCAGTTCGCTCAGCACAAAATTGCCATTGACGGCGCGACCCGGGCCATTTTGAATCAGCGAAGAATTGGTCAGAGCTTCCAGTCGCAGGGCCGCGATCTGCTCAGCGTCCGTTTCCAGGACAATGGTGTAAGTGTCGGTATCGGGATTGGCACCAGAGACGATCACTGAGCCATCCGGCTGAGGCGACATGATCGCTCCGCCGGTGGATTCCAGCTTTACCAGCCTGCCGCCTGTCCAGTCAAAATCCACGGGGACCGGGAAGTTGTTTTCCATTTCCGCTTCGATCGCGGCGACTTGCTGTTCGATATCGGCTCGCCGGGCAGCAAAGCCGTCATCCGGAACCGTGGTGCTGATCTCGTCGGCGTTATTCAGCAGGCCAAAAAACTGGTAGTACTCACGCTGACTGATCGGATCATACTTGTGACTGTGACATTGAGCGCAGCTGATGGTCAGCCCCAGCCATGTGGTGCCGGTCGTGTTGAGTCGATCGACAATTCTTTTGAATCGGTCTTCCTGAGGATCGATGCCACCTTCTTCGTTCACCATCGTGTTGCGATAGAATCCGGTTGCGATTCTCTGAGAGATACTGGCTCCCGGAAGCATGTCACCGGCGACCTGCTCGATCGTAAACTGGTCGAACGGCATATCGGCATTGAAAGCCGCGATCACCCAGTCGCGGTAAGGCCACACGGATCGAGGACGGTCCTTCTCGTAGCCGTTGGTGTCAGCGTAATGGGCCAGGACGAGCCATTCGCGAGCCCATCGCTCGCCATATTGTGGTGTCGCTAGAAGTCGATCGACCAGTCGTTCGTAAGCGTCCGGACTCTGATCGGCAACGAACTCATCGGCTGCAGCAGGCGATGGTGGCAGGCCGACCAGATCGAAATACACCCGGCGGATCAGCGTGTACCGATCTGCTTCTGCGGACGGCTTCAATCCCTCCGACT
>JANNGQ010000032.1:0-2013 GCA_031403975.1 Planctomycetota bacterium | reverse complement strand
GCATAGCCGAAATGCGCGAAGCCGCGGGGGTACTTGGGTTGGCCGAAGGCGGCATAGCCGTGCGCGCGAATGTCGGGTTTGTTGATCAGCATTTGACTCGGTGGCTTCAAAAGAAGCCCGGCATTTTCAAAATGCCGGGCTTCTGAGCGGTCACGCGGATTGAAGGAAAGCGGCATTATAGATGACCCTCACCGGGACACCAAGGTGCGTTCTCTGGTTCGACGGGTTTTCGGCGGGGCGGGCCTTTGTTGACTCCCGGCGCGCCGGGACTCTGCCAGCCGGGATTTGCCCCAGGCGGCATGATATAGAATACGCCTGCGAGGAATTCGGTGCTCCCGGACACAGATCATGGGCAGCAGCATGTACAGTGGTTGTTCGCGGCGCAGCTCGAAATACCCGCCGGCGGAGCGGCGGGCCAACAGTAGAAGAGCTCCTTCTACAACGATCCGGCATGAATGGCTTCTTGCGACCCCTTCGCCGTGGGTTTCAGTCCTGGCAGTTCCACTGTGCCGGGGCGTTCGCGGCCAATTCGGAGAGTGTATGTTCCGTCGGCGAATGCCGGTGCGACGAACGACGTCCCTATGGATCGCACCGTGTAGAGCACTTCGCCGCTGAATTCTTCAACGACCTGAAACACCGCTGAGTCGGCGCCGTCGATGATGACTTCCGGCAGCCAGCCGACGGGTTTGCGGCCATCGTTGGCGTCCATCGAGACCGTGATCGGCCAGCCGGGGTATTGAGCCTTTTCGCCGTCGGTCACGACTGAGAATCTTGGCCAGCATTCAAACGTGATGGTGCGTTTCACTTTGTCGAATCGAGCGATCCCGTAACCGTCGCCTCGCTGTCTCTCGTCGGCCGGATCAGCTGGATTCGCATAAGCCAGCATCGTGATCAGGTTGCCGAGCCCGTCTTCGAAGTCACCGGTCCAGGGAAGCGGACTGTCTTGGACCGGATTGGTCCCCGGCAGTTCATTCTCCGGATGCCACCAGCGTCCGTAGATCGTATTCACAATGGCCGGACTCGTGAAGGCATAGGGCCCATCGCCGTGGGCATCGATGCCGTGCTTCACGACGACCGCGAGATGCTGATCGCCGCACAGGTGAGTCGCCCGGGCCCGGCGGATTTCTTTCAGTGCCGCATTCCGCCCGGACTGAGGCCAGCCATTGCAGTCAAGGTCCGCCAGCAGTCGATTGTCGCGGCTGCCATGCAGATGCACGGCCCCGCAGAAAGCCGTCTGCGACAGCACGCATTTCATCTGAGTGCCGGTCCAGTCTTCGGACCAGTCACGCAGGAATTTCAACTGACGATCACCGAGCAGCTCCAGGCCCGGCAGGTCGATGGAAGCTCGATCGTACTGAGGATCCGTGATGTGATCCGGTCTTGGCCCCTGCTGCGGGATCGTGCCTTCGGGGCCGGTCTTGAACTTTCGGTCTTCCAGCACGGCGAAGTCAATTCCGCCGACGCGCAGTCGCGTGAAGTAAACTCCGATGCCCTGCTGCACGGACGCCGGATCGACCGGATCCGGCAGATGCCATGTCTGGCAGCGCTCGACCATCTTCACGTAGTCTGCCGGGTAGAAGTATCCACCATCCGCTCCCTGAGGATTGCTCGCCCGTCCACCGGCTTCACCCCAAAGATTCGGATGCCCGACATCATGATCATCAGGGATCGCCACAACCGGACGATCCTTCAGCACATCACGAAACTGCACGCCCCATTCCAGCCAGCCGAAAGTGTGCTGAGTGTGGTGATACGACTGGTCACCTGCGAAGAACAGCATGTCGGGATCCTGCTTCTTCAGGTTCTCGACAATTGAAACGCGCGGGCCGGGAGTCCGGCTGGAGTTGCAGGACATCGATGCCACTACGATTGTCGATTTCTCGGACGGATCACGGCGAATGGTGCCTTCGAACTGTGACTGAACTGCCAGGCGATACAAGTACGGCAGTCAGTATTACGGTGTGCCCACGGAGTTCTCGAATTTTTCGCTGCGGGTAGCCGCCACCAACACCG
>JANNGQ010000031.1:0-3390 GCA_031403975.1 Planctomycetota bacterium | reverse complement strand
AGCGACGGCTTCCACCCGGGCCGGCCGGTCTATCGTCGGATGGCGCAAGCCATCGCGCTCCACATTGCCCGCGTCACGAATCCGGCTGCAGGAACCGTTCTGCCTGGTCTGTGTCCGAATTCTCACGAATCCGGCTGCAGGAACCGTTCTGCCTGGTCTGTGTCCGAATTCTCACGAATCCGGCTACAAGAACCGTTCTGCCTCGTCCTCCAATGTCATCTTGACCTGTTTTTCGGGACGTGTGACTCTACGCCGCCCTGTAGGTCTGCAGCGGACATTGTTCGCGTTGCGCGGGGGATTCTGTGATCCCGCGTTTTCTGATTCCGGCGGTCTCGTCGTCACGTTTCTATGTCGTCAGCTCGCGACTCTGTCGTGCGAACCTGGCCCGCGCTATTGTTATGCAGCGCGCTGGTCGTGCTTTCGGGGTGCGCGACGACGGAGTTTGTGCAGCTGCGGCAAAAGCCCCGCAATCCGCTGACGGAACGACTGAACACGACAGCGTTCGGGCTCGTCCGGCATTCCGAACGCACGGAGGAATTTCTCCGTCAGACGAGTTATCGCGGCCCCGATGACCTCAAGCCGATGATTCAGCATTCGGCACGGCAGCAGGAGCGGGAACATTTCTTTGAGGCCACACATGCGCTGGCGGAACTGAATTATCTTGGAGCAGAAGTGGTCAAGGTGCGCGACCCGCAATTGGCATCGGAATTGTATCTCGATTCCGCTCAGGCGGCGTGGCGCTACTTCGCGACTCAGGATTCGGCCGGACATCATCCGGACCCGAATCGTGCGGAGCACCGGAGTACGGCAGAAGTTTACAACGCAGGCAGTGAGTCGTTGCTGCGGATCGCAAAGCGGCACGGACAGGCAAAGCTGGGACAGTCGATGACCATGCCGCTGACTCACCGCAGGCTGGAGTTTGAGGTGCCGTTTGCTTCGCTGCTGCTGACACCGGAACAGCTGGGTGATTTTGAGTTTGTGTCAGACTATGAACTGAAGAACCTGAAGAACCGGCATACGACGGCGGGACTTGGCGTGCCGATCATCGCCATCCGCCGCGCTTCGGCGCAGCCGGATCCGGCGGAGAAGTACTATGCGAGGGGTATGAGCTTCGCGGCCACGCTGATTTTCAGATTTGACGAATCGTCATCGTCAGATGCGGGCGCGACAGATTCGCAGACCGTCCGGATGCAGGTTTATGATCCTCGTGAGTCCGACGGCATGGTTGTGGGGGACACGCTGGTGCCGCTGGAAACGGATGTCAGTACTCCGCTGGCCAGATATCTCACCAACCGTGATATCAGTCTGCTGGACACGTGGGCGTTTCTCCGTCCTGATCGAGCGCACGAGGTGTCAGGTCTGTACATGGTTCAGCCCTATGATCCGGACCGGATTCCAGTCCTCATGGTTCACGGCATCTGGTCCAGTCCGATGACATGGATGGAGATGTTCAACGAACTGCAGTCCGATCCCGAGATCCGCCGCAAATATCAGTTCTGGTTTTATCTGTATCCGACCGGCGAACCGATTGCGTTTTCTGCAGCAGCACTGCGGGATGAACTGCGGCAGGTGCGAGATGACTGTGATCCATATCGCAGGCATGACAGACTGGACGAGATGGTCGTTGTCGGACACAGCATGGGAGGCCTGATTTCGCAGATGCTGACTCTGAACAGCGGCGACCGGCTGTGGAAGTCGGTCAGCGGCAAGTCGGTCGACGAATTTCAGGCGAGTTCTGAGGTGATGTCCGAGATCCAGCGGGTGTTCTTTTTTCAGTCCAATCCGTCCATCGACCGGATCATCACGATCTCGACGCCGTATGGAGGAAGTTCCTTCTCGAATCGATTTACGCGCTGGCTGAGCGGCACTTTCATCTGGCTGCCTGCGAAAACGTACGAACTGAGCAAAGTCGTTTTCGAACAGAACAACACCGGCTGGTGGGACCGGGTGACTGCACCACGAACGAGCGTGGATTCGCTGACGAAGAAGTCCGCGGTGCTGAAACTGATCCGGGATTCCCGGGTTCCTGACAACGTCCGACACCATAACATCGTCAGCGTCCGGCGCGGACAGGAGCAGAACTCGTGGACCGACGGCGTGGTAGCGTTTCGCAGCGCGCATCGTGACGACGTGACGAGTGAGAAAATCGTAAAGGCGGGCCACAGCGAAGTCGTGCGGCATCCGGACACCGTGTCCGAAGTGCGCCGCATACTCAGGGAGCATCTGCAGGAATCCGCCGGTCGTCGCTATCCGGTCATACCGGTCCGGCAGACAGTCGAGTCGAACGGCACCAGCCGGCACTCCGGAGCGTTGCAGGAGCGCTGGTGACCGATGGCCTGCGGGTTCCTGCGGGACGATTCATCACCGCGAACCGAGGTGCAGCCGGGATCTGCAGGAATGCATTTTCAGTTGGCGCACAATCAAACGCATGCGAACATCTGCGTTGTGTCTTCGGCAGGTCATGGCAGAGCTCGTCATCACCTTTGCAGACGGACGGCAGGACTCAGCATGAACGAACAGAAGGGACTCCCTGTCCATGACGCAGACGGAAACGTTGTCGGAGTTCAGATACCGGTCGAGGACGCGGTCAGGAACCGTGCGGCGGAGGAGAATACGAAGCGGGAACGGCTGCTGCTGCACACCTTGATGGACCACCTGCCGGACGTGATTTTCATCAAAGATCCGTCGGGTCGGTTTCTGATGGCCAACCCGGCGCTGGTCAAACTGTATGGAGCCGCGTCGGCGGATGAACTGATCGGCAAGTCCGACTGCGACTTTGTGCCGGCAGAAGTCGCCGCACACTTCGCGGAGGATGATCGTCAGGTGATGGCTTCCGCGGTGCCGCTTGTCGACCGCGAAGAATCCAACGTCGATACTGCCGGTCATCCGCTGTGGATGCTGACCAGTAAGATTCCGCTTCGTGACCCCGCGGGAAAGATCATGGGTCTGGTGGGCATCGGGCGGAATATTACGAAGCAGAAGGTGGCGGAACAGCACGCACGGAGGCAGGCGATGGAAGCCGGCCTGCTGCATCAGTCGACGGAATTGGCCCGGGAGACAGATTCACTTGAAGTCCTTCTGAAGGGAATCATCGGCATCGTATGCCGGTTGACTCCGTGGTCGCTGGGGCATGCCTATCTGCCGCAGGAATCCGACGGTTTTCTGGCACTGGTTCCGACGGGGATATGGAACTCGGACAATTCAAGGCCGGTGACAGAACTGCAGGACGTGACGCGGTCGGAGTCAACGGCCCGGGACATCCCGGCGATGATTCTGGAGTCGCGCAGGCCGAAATGGATCAGTGACATTGCGGTGGAACTGCAGGGGGCCCGGCGGGCGGCGATGGATCACCTTTCCATTAAGAGTGCCTGTGGCTTTCCGGTCGTGATC
>JANNGQ010000030.1:0-2305 GCA_031403975.1 Planctomycetota bacterium | reverse complement strand
TGATGTATTCGTTCCCCCGGCTATTCCTGCTCACGCTGTATACCGATCATGAAGTCGTTCGGTGTTCCGGTCGTCTACGATGCCACTCACAGCGTGCAGTTGCCGGGCGGATCAACGACCGGCGGACAGCGGGAAATGGTGCCTCCGCTGGCACGGGCCGCGGTGGCGGTGGGGTGTGACGCTGTATTCATGGAAACTCACCCGGATCCCGATCAAGCCTTCAGTGACGGGCCGAATATGATCGTGCTCGATAAACTGGAAAAGTTGCTGAATCAGCTGTCGATACTCCGAGAGACGGTTTTGTCGTTCGAGGCTTAGCACGGATCTGTCGGATCGGGTTCCGGAAGTGAATCCGTGTCGATTGCCTGGACGGACAGCAGGTTTTTGCATCTGGATTTGTTTTCTTGTCATTCCGGGGTCTTCAGTGATCGCATTCCTACTGCTCATAGAACGACGAATCAGTTTAGTCTTGGGGGCGACAGCCTGTTTGATCACTTCGGCGTTGGTTTCCGGATGCGGCGGATCGTCACCGGCACCTCTGCCGTCCGGCGGGACAGCGACGCAGGAGAGTGCCGCGGATGAAAGCCGTCGGAAGCTGAGCTCGGCGATTCAGCGCATCAAACCGCCTGCGATGGCAACGCAGGTTCGCAGGGAAACGCTTGTGGGTGGACTGAACTCATGGCTTGCTTCCTGCGCCGAATCCGATGTGAAGAATGTGAAGATCAGCGACGCCAACGCCGCGATGCTGTCTCCGGCGGCGTTGCGGGCAGCAAGTGGCATCCGGTTCGTCGAGAGCGATGTTGTCTACATTCGTGACTGTCTGCTGTTGAAAGCGTTGACGGAGTCTGTCTGGAAGCAGGCCGACGCCATGAACTCGTCGGGTGGTGCCACGGATCGCGAACGCATCGTCCTGCTGTTCCGGCATCTGATCCGCAATCTTGCACTACTGAAAGCCGATGAAGGACGAGTCCCGGTCGGAATGTACGAAGCCCTGTTGACCGGACGGGGCTCAGTCGACGACCGCATCTGGGTTTTTGCTGAAGCGCTACGTCAGCGGCAGATCGATTCCGTTTTATTGAAAACGGTTTCTCCAGGCGACGCTGCGGCCGGGGACCTTTCCAAAGCAGCCGACATGCTGATCGGAGTTGTGTCTGCAGGTGAGCTGCTGCTGTTCGATCCGCTTCGCGGCACAGCGTTGCCCAAGGCCGGCGACACGGCGGTTCTGACCGTTGATCCGGCGGGGCTCGATGCAATTTCAGGGGACGAACGCTGGAAGGGGGCTGAAGTGTTTGTGGTCTGTCACCCGGCGGTGTTTTCTCCGCGGATGATGGTGCTGCAGGATCGGCTGGAAGCGATGGAGTCGGCAGTGCTGTATGAAGAACTGGCAGGCGGCACCAGTGAGATCCGGCCATTGCAGGCCCGCCTGACGGAAGTCATCGGCAGCACCTGGCCGTCTGAATCCATCAAGGTCTGGGATGTGCCTGAACAGCGGATCGCAGCCGCAGCGTCTCTGACCGAAGAGCAGAAGCAGGCGATGACGGTGCTGATGAGACCGTTTGACAGTCCGTTCGAACGTGACTCACTCAATGTGGGAGACATGCTGGAAGACCCCAACGTCAATCAGGACGAGCTGACGCCTGACCAGAAGATGCAACAGAAGATGATCGCCTTGAATGAAAGAATGGCACGCATTGAGGCATCCAGTGACGAACTCTTCGGCAAGCCGTCCCGACGTCTGCTGAAGGTACGCGTCGAACAAATCATGGGAAACGTCGATGTCGGAATGATCCAGGATCTTCAGCAGATCCGGATTGCCAGTCTGCAGGAGACGATTGAGTTACAGATTCCATACGAGGGAAAACAAGTGGCGGTCGTCGAAGTACCGATGCCGCAGGCCATTCTGAGCGTGCAGCGAAGCGCCGTCGGGGACACACTTTACTGGACTTCGATGTGTCAGATCTCCCGCAACGACATGGGAGCCGCGGTGGCGACACTGCGGAACTACCGCCGGCAATATCCCGATGAAAAATCCGTCTTTCCGGCGATGCGGAACGAGGCCGAAGCACTGCTGCATCTGGGCGACTTGACGTCGGCCGCGGCTGTGCTCCGAGAAGCCGATGCAGACACCAACCCGGAACGCTCAGGAGTTCAGTGGCTGCTGTCGCGGCTCGTGCCGACCGTCGCCGCGCCGATACCCTGACCGAGGTTCCGGTCGGGAAGCCGCTCGCACTCGGGCGCAACCAGGCATCGACGTCAGGGTCGCTGTAGTCTTCATCATGCGACGCGGGCGCCAGGGACAGCGTGA
>JANNGQ010000029.1:0-7857 GCA_031403975.1 Planctomycetota bacterium | reverse complement strand
GTGCACGGCTCGTTGCTGGAAGGTGCACAGTCCCACGACCGCATCCGCGTGCTGACTTCGACCACCGTGCAGCGCGTCGAGCAGGACGACGACGGCGTGACGGTGCATCTCGCGGACGGCCGGAGCGCGCGTTGTGACCTGCTGGTGTGCGCCGACGGAATCCGGTCCACTGGACGACGGCTCCTACTGCCTAGCCTCAGCGCCGAGTACGTCGGCTACGCCGTGAATTTCTGACTTCGCGGGATTCCCAGAGTCGTCGTGCGGCGTGTTCCCTGGATCGTGATCGTGGGCGGCAGCTGGAAGTCCACCAGCGGCAGCGACGATGCGGCTGTCAACCAATCGGAATCAGGTGTGTCGTGAAGCACGAACAGATGTCCGGCAGCGATCGGCGACCGATCTTCTCCGATTGTCGGCGTTGCGAACGAAATACCGCCGCGGACAATCGTGCTGAGTGAATCCGCGTTCAGCTTTACGCCGCTGATCCCGATATCAACGCCCAAACCGCTCGTGACCCAGAATTTTGAAGTTGCTCGCAGCAGCCTCGAGTATTCCGAGCTGATTCGGGTATGCACATCCACAAATCGTGCGTCCGGTGAAAGACTCAACGACAAAACCTGACCCACGTCAATGCCACGCCAAGTGACCGGTGCCCCGACACTCACTCCGTGCGTCGCATCGCTCCGAAGAACAATGTCGATTCCGTTGCCGGAGTTCTCATCCGGCGGAGCAGCCGTCAGACCGTTAAACGTTTTCTGCCTGGCCCCATTCGGATCGCCGGGACTCACGCCCACATACTTCGCGCCGACGGCAGTTTCCAGTCCGCTGATCCCGGAAAAGCTCAGTTGAGGTCGCACGATCCAGAACCGAGTGCCTTCACAAGCCAGCCCGGCCGCTCCGGGAGTCAGGATCACCGTCGCCAAAATCTGAGCAAGGTCATCACTGAGGGCAACATCAGAAACGACACCCACGTCAATCCCGCGATGTCTGACGGCGTCGCCGGATTTCAGCCCGTGTCCGTCCGGAAACTGGATTGTGATCGTCGGGCCGTTCGAAGGAATCGACCGCCACGTGAGCCAGAATGCGAGGGCAAAGCAGGCCACGGTAATCCACCACATTTTCGACGTATAGAACAATGCTGACGTTGCAGTTCCTGCCTCACGGATCGCGGCGACCGGGAATGCCGCGGCATGTCCTTCGGCCGCTGCCGCAGCGGCAAGCACAGGATCCGGGGCGCCGGTTGGTAAGGATTCCGGCTGAGATCTCAATGGCGGCTCCGGTGATTCAGAAGGTGTCACTCAATGTCCTCCCAGATCGCGTGCGGATCAAACGAGATAGAAGCAATCATGCTCATCGTGACACACAGGATGAAGGCCATCACCGCAGGGCCGAACTGAAACTGAACAAGGTTGCCGAGCTTGACCAGCATCACCAGAAATGCCAGCAGCATTACATCCATCATGCTCCACTTGCCGACATGTTCCATGATCCGCAATGTCGTGGCCTTGTGTCGGCGATGCAGGAACTCCAGCAAACTCAGCTCCAGCAGCAATACGATCTTGGTCAGCGGAAACACGACTGAAAAGAGCAACACGACACCGCCAACCAGCCAGCTGCCGTGTTTCAGCAGCTCTATCGTGCCACTCAGAATACTGGACTGCTGCCGGACACCGAGTTTTTCAATCTCCAGAATCGGACACAGGATTGCCGGCCAGAACAGCACAAACGCTGCCACAGCCGCCGCCGCCGTCCGACTCGAGGTTTGCCGCCGACAGCCTGGAGCGGAAAACTGAGTCCCGCACCGCGTGCAGACTGCGCGCTGGCCGGAATGGAGTAGCGGCAGTTCATGAATCAGTCCGCAGCAATGGCAGGCCAGATGTTGAGGCACAGCGGTCTCACTTCACATACAGAAACTCGTTCGAGTTCAGCACTATATGACACAGATCGGCAAGCGCAGTCTGTTCGGGTGACAGCGGTGCGGAATCTGTCCGCATCACTCGCAGGCGGTGCAGATTGACTGTGGAATCTTCCAACAGGCCGGGCACTGGTTCGAAACGCCAGAACGCGACCGTGGACGGTCCTGCAGTCTCGGATGACAACAGCAGCTGCTCCGGATGCAGTGCAATCGCGGAATACCGCACGTCGTCAACGACGCCGTCAAAGCCGTTCTCCTTTGACCCCTGGCGGAATCCGATGGTGAGCGGCTGCTCGTTGCTGATTCCTCCGACAATGCTGTGCGGCACCGTGACAGAGTTCAGTCGTTCATCATCGTCTGACAGATTCTTCAGATGGAATTCAGCCGTCCCGCTCTCGGCACCTGTCGACGCCGGCTTGATGCTGACAGCAGCAAAATAGGGCGTGTCGAGGGCAATGTGCTGGTCAGAAAACAGAGCCGCCTCGATGATTTCACCGGATGGTGAAGTGCCGAAAAGCTGAATCACCAGCGTCTGGGGTTTTCGACGTGATGCTTTTCCCGTCACACCGAAACTCCAGCCGGCGGTCTTTGAATCTCCATTCCATTTGGCGACAAGAGTTCTGACCGCCGCCGATTCCTGAACTGATCGAATCTGGAAGCATGCTTCAATCGTGAAGACTTCCGCGTTCAGCGAAGCAGACGATTCAACGGCCATCCGCAGAGGCTTGTCATCCGGCGTCAGCACCACTGCCTGGCCATCGCGATAGGGCAGCCGGCCGATTGGAACTGACGCAACATCCGACTGCCCACGATCTTCGACAATCCGCGCTCGCTGTTCGGCCAGAAACACTTCGGTCGCGCGTCGTTCATCGTCGTCCGGATCTCTGCCGAACGCGCGCTGCCATAACTGCCTGACGACATTCTGTGGCGTTGGTGGGACAGATCCGGACTCAAGTGACACAGCAAATTTCGCGGCATGGTTCATCATGGTCTGACTGTTGAACAGCAGCAGCGACTGCACGGGCGATGTCGTCGTGTCCCGTGACGATGCACTGGTGAAAAACTGCGGCAGGTCAAACGCATCCAGCAACGGATCTCGCTCGTTCCGCATGACTCGCAGATAGATCGACCGGCGAGGGACATCTGACGGCGCACCTAGCCCGCCTGCAGTGCCGTCAAGCTGTCCCGACACAGCCAGGATCGCGTCGCGAATCTGCTCGGCATCCAGCCGCCGTGTCGAAAACTTCCAGTAGTTGCGATTGCCGGGATCGACCTGTTGAAACTCGGCCAGCTGCGGATGCTCCGATGATTGCCGATACGTGGCCGATGTCACAATCAGCCGGTGGAGATCTTTCATCTTCCATCCGCCGCGGACGAATTGCAGTGTCAGCCAGTCGAGCAGCTCCGGATGCGAAGGCGGTCCTCCGAGAGTTCCGAAATCACTGGCGTTCTGAGCCAGCCCGCGACCGAAGTGCGAGTGCCAGATCCGGTTCACAATCACTCGAGTCGACAGCGGGTTGTCCGGCTGAGTCAGCCATTTCGCCAGCGCCGCGCGACGCCCCGTGGTCTTCTGATGCGTTGCGACGGGTGCCAGCTCTGCATCAGCCGGATCCAGGATGCTCAGAATCCCCGGCGCGACTTCCGTCCTCTTCTTCGGGATCAGGGTCACCGGAGCCACCGTGGAAACATCGGTGACGACAAGAGCCGTCGGCAGTGTCTGCGGCCTGAGCGATTCATGCGGCAGCAGGTCGCGGCGCAGAGCCAGCAGCCGGTCTTTGACTTCACCTTTCAACTTCGCATCGAGCCCGACGTACTCATACTCCACCTGACGAAAGGCCAGTTCGAACAATTGCCGCTCCAATGCGCCTTGCTGATCGACAGGCCCAGTCAGCAGGCTCTGCATTTCCGGCGGAAACTTGTTGATGGCGTCAAGACGTGCCTGATCGCGGAACGGCTGTTCCAGCTCGCGGATCTGTGTCCGGATCTCAGCGGTTGCGGCTTCCCAGGCAGCTTGTCTTTCTTCAAAACCCGCGATTTCAGCCGTCGATGCGATGACATGCCTGTCGTCAGGGATCATGGCGGCGAAATAGGCCTGAAGCCGGAAATAATCCCTCTGCAGAATCGGATCAAACTTGTGATCGTGACAGCGGGCGCATTGCAGCCCGACACCCAGAAACACGTCGCCCGTTGTGTCCGTGACTTCGTTGAGGATCGTGTCCCATTGGCCTCGCACGTCGCGGTTGTTGTATTCATAAATCCAGTGACGCAGGTATCCGGTCGCAATCAGCGGGTCGGAGTCATCAGGAAATAGTTCATCCCCGGCGAGTTGCTCCTGCACGAATCGATCGTACCCTTTGTCGTTGTTAAGCGACCGGATGACATAGTCACGATAGCGCCACGCATCGGGACGATAATGGTCGATGCGATATCCATCGGACTCCGCGTATCGCACAACGTCCAGCCAGTGGCGAGCCCAGCGTTCTCCGTAGCGAGGACTTTCCAGCAGTCGATCGACAAGCCTTTCGTATGCCGCCGGGTCCGAGTCGTGTTGAAAGTCATCGGACTCCGCCGGTGTGGGAGGCAGACCCGTCAGGTCAAACGACAACCGGCGGATCAGCGTCGCGCGATCTGCCTCAGGCGCGGGTTCAAGGTGCTCGCGCCGGAGCTGCGAGAAAACGAAGCGATCAATGTCATTGCGGGCCCAGCCTCCATTGTCTTCCTCCGGCGGTGCATAATCCAGCAGCGGCTGAATTGCCCACCACTTACGGTCTTCGTCGGTAAAGCCTCGTTCTGCCGAACGAGGCATCTCTGAAGTCTTCGGCCACGGCGCTCCGCGGAGCACCCACTCCTCCAGACTGGCGATTGAGGCATCTGGCAGTTTTTCGTTCGGCGGCATCTCGAGTGATTCATGCCGGACTGCCTGCAGCAACAGGCTTTCGACGGTGTCCGCCGGAATGATGGCCGCCCCGGAATCCCCTCCCGTCAATACCGCGTCCCGTGAATCAAGCCGCAGTCCGCCTTTCTGTTTTGCATCTCCGTGACATTTGAAACAGTGTTCGGCAAGCAATGGGCGGATTTTCGATTCGAAGAACGCAATATCCTCCGCAGACAACTCCGGCCGCTCATCCGCCGTGACAGCACCGAAGGCTACCTGCAGAACTGTGAACAGAGACAGCAGTGTTCTTAGTTGTCTGAGCCAGAATCCCGGCATCACTTTTCCTCAGAGTGCGTCTTCCCTGATAATGCCTCAATCAGCCGGATGCCAGTTTAGAAACCGATCCCGACATTGCCAAAGCGATCCTCGCAGGAATGTTCCTGCGAACGCAATTCAATCAAGATACAGCGCCCCGCAACGAGGATTTCGAGAGCAACCGGAACACCCGACGAGTGCTACAGCATCTTAGGCGCTGCACGACAATGACTTGGCGGGTTTGCCGCATCGGCACCGTGGGGCAGACTTCCAGCCCGCCTGGACTTTTAAAATCGCACGTGTTTTTGAATCGGCAAGGCAGGCTGGAAGCCTGCCCCACAAGGAATCTCGATTCTCAGCCGTCCGGATTATCGAGCAGTTGCTGCAACCGTTCACCCAGGGACGCCGGAAATCGCGCCGGCCATGTCGCATCAATCTGTCCCACGCCGATGAGATCGCGAAGGTGGGTACGGTCCTTGTCACGCCACGCAATCAGTTTCATTCGCACGATGGCTTCGAGCGACACAACCTGGAACTCCGCGGCCCGTTCTGATTCGGTAATGTCGGGTGATGCGTTTTCGTCGCCCGCCCTGACCGGTTCTCCGGCAAACAAGAGATGCACGCCGGCACTCGGACGTCCCTGCGGGCCATCGATGAAAACGTCGACATCCCAAATGTAGTGATAAACAAATCCGACGGCTTCGAGAGCTGCTTTCGTTGCCGGAAAGTCGGACCGTCGGATCAGAAGATCGACATCCTTCGTATTCCGAACGGCGTCCTCGTCGATCCGACCAACCCATTCGGCGACAGCGTTTCCTCCAACAACGGCGTAGGCCACGCCGGCGGCGTCCAGTGCGCGAGTCGCTCTGCGCAGCCGCTCCTTGACTTTTTCCGCTGCCATGAGAGCTCTTTCCCAGCCAATGGGTTCGATTGCTGTGTCAGCCATGCCTGATACCCCTCTCAATGTTCTCTTATCGTAAACGAAAGTCCGAGGTGTTGTGACCCGCAATCGACGGAGCGAGTCGATCAAACGGTGAAAAAGTCGCACAGCTGAGGGTGGCTTGCTGCCCGACTCCAGGAAGGTTTTCCGCAATGAACGGTGCGGGGAATGGGTTCGTAGCCGCAGTCGTGAGACTTCGGAGATACCCGGTCTCCCCGAATTCTCACGAATCCGGCTACAAAAACGCCCCGAATTCTCACGAATCCGGCTACAGAAATGCTTCACGGCGTTGCAGGCTGCCGGGCCGGATGAGTTACAGTCTGCCAACTGACGAACTGATGCTCACCTGTTATCTGCATGGTCATGGACGGAATGGACTTGCAACCGTTGTCCGCTGAAGAGATCGCTTTTCGGTATCTCGATCAGCTCCCATGGCCCCCGTATCCATTTCAGGAACAGGCGATTCTGAGCTGGTTCGAAGCTGAGGACGGAATCCTCATCTGTGCACCGACCGGGACGGGGAAAACCCTGATCGCAGAGACTGCCCTTTATGAGGCACTGCTGACCGGGAAGAGGGCGTACTACACGACGCCGCTGATTGCATTGACCGAGCAGAAGTTTCGTGAACTGCAGGAGTCTGCCGTTCGCTGGGGATTTGCTCCGACGGATATCGGTCTGGTCACCGGGAACCGCCGCGAGAATCCGGACGCTCGGATTCTGGTGGTCGTTGCTGAAATCCTGCTGAACCGGCTGCTGTCGCCCGACGAAGTCTCGTTCGATGACGTCACGGCGGTCGTGATGGATGAATTCCACAGCTTCAACGATCCGGAGCGCGGGATCGTATGGGAACTGTC
This sequence comes from Planctomycetota bacterium, assembly GCA_031403975.1. Classification (GTDB taxonomy): domain Bacteria; phylum Planctomycetota; class Planctomycetia; order Planctomycetales; family Planctomycetaceae; genus SXXK01. Next base: position 961 of record JANNGQ010000029.1, on the reverse strand, counting down.
TCTGGGTCTGCTCCCTCAGCATTGCCGGTTGCTGCTGATCAGTGCGACGGTGGGAAATGCGACCGACTTTGTCGTGTGGCTGGCGCGACAGCTCGGTCGTCGGCTGCGATTGCTGCAGAGCGATGAACGGCGAGTACCGCTGGACTTTCGTTGGGTGGCCGATGAAATGCTGCCGGATCAGCTGGAAATCATGGCACAGGGCGACGAAGAAGCCCGTTACACGCCGGCACTGGTGTTCTGTTTCAACCGAAACGAATGCTGGAGCGTTGCGGAGCAGCTCAAAGGGAAACGTCTGCTGGCGGACGGTCAGCAGAAGCTGCTGCAGACGGAGATTGATCAGGTCGACTGGTCCATCGGCGCGGGAGGAAAGCTGAAGCAGATTCTGTTACGGGGAGTCGGGATTCATCATGCCGGGCTGCTGCCGAAATACCGTCGCGTCATCGAAAAGCTCTTTCAGAAGAAGCTGCTGAGCATCTGCGTCTGCACGGAAACACTGGCGGCAGGCATCAATCTTCCGGCACGGTCGGTGGTGATGGTGTCATTGCTGAAGGGGCCGCCTGGAGCTCTGAAAGTCATCGAAGCCAGTTCGGCTCATCAGATGTTCGGTCGCGCTGGTCGACCGCAGTTCGACACTCGCGGCTATGTGTTTGCCGTCGCTCATGAAGACGACGTGCGGATGTTTCGCTGGCAGCAGAAATACGACGAGATCCCTGAAGACTCGAAAGATCCGATGCTGCTCCGCGCGAAGAAGAATCTGAAAAAGAAGATGCCGCGGCGGCGAGACGGTCAGCAGTACTGGACCGAGCGGCAGTTTCAGACTCTGCGGGAAGCCCCGCCGGCAAAGCTTGCCAGTCGGGGTCGCTTTCCGTGGCGACTGATGGCTTATCTCATCCGCAAGTCCGGAACGGTGATTGCGCTTCAGGATGCGGTTCGACGACGACTGCTGGACTCCGGAGAAAAG
>JANNGQ010000028.1:0-4611 GCA_031403975.1 Planctomycetota bacterium | reverse complement strand
CGTTTTCCAGGCGTGTTCGCCAAGTCCGCCCTTGATCGCCATCGTCTCAACCTGATCGTTGACTTTTGTACTGGTCCCGTGCGCGTTGACGTAGCCGATTTCTTCCGGATTGATTTCGGCATCTCTGAGTGCCATCTTGATGCAGCTGACAGCACCGCGACCCTGGGGATGAATGTCGGTGATGCGAAAAGCATCCGCTGTGGAACCATAACCCCGGATCTCACCGTAGATCATGGCCCCCCGGGCTTTGGCGTGTTCCAGCTCTTCCAGAATCAGCATTCCGGCACCCTCGCCTAACACGAAGCCGTCCCGGTTGAGGTCGAACGGACGCGAGGCTGTTCCCGGTGAATCGTTGCGTTCTGACAGCGCTGTCAGGAGGTTGAAGCCCGTAACGCCAAACGGATGAATCATGCTGTGAGCCCCGCCGGACAGCATCAAGTCGGCGTCGTTCCGGCGAATGATCTCGGTTGCCTCTCCGATCGCCTGACTGGAGGCAGCGCAGGCCGTCAGGCAGTTGAGATTCGGCCCCTGTGCATTAAACAGACTGGACAAATGAGCCGCCGGCATGTTGGGTTCCAGTTCCAGCTCGAACCGCGGATTCATCTGTTCAATGAAATCCGTCGTGAATTTCTGCAGGTCCGGCTCTCCGTCTTTGCACGAATCCGCAACAAGCGACATAAACTGCACGAAGTCCTGTTGCCCTTCCCCGGCGCCCAGGTAGACCCCGAAACGGGCCGGATCGAATCGACGGTCGTCGTGGATACCAGAACTCTTTACCGCCTGGTTGGCAGCTCCGATCGCAAAACGGATATTTCTGCCGGCGTCGGTAAATCGTGTCGGGTCATCGACCTGTGAATTGAAATCGTAGTCGCGGACTTCCGCGGCAAACTTTGTCGGAAACCGGCTGGCATCGAAATGTGTGATCGGACCCACGCCCTTGCGGGCTTCTTTTTGTGAATTCCACATGGTAGCGACGTCATTTCCAATGGGAGTCACACAGCCTATCCCGGTGACAACTACGCGACGCTTCATATCGAGTCTCCAGAACGTTCCAGGCAGAACAACGGTTTACTGCGCTGCCGCTTGTTCGCCGGACCCTGCTTTACCGACGGTCAGGATATCCAGCAGATTCATGCGAAACACAAAGTTCTTCTGATCAATCCGGCTGAGCTGCGGATCGTCAGAATTGAGATGCACGAAGACGATCTCAGCTTCCGCAACGAGCCGCTCTCCCACAGTCGCAGTCACGGTGACTCGACCGCCGTCCACGCTCGCATCCAGAAGTTCGGCGGCGTAGATCAACTGATCACCCGGACACGCCCAGCTATGAAAGGTGACCTTCGGTACTTTTGCGAGGATCACATTGTACTCGAACTTGTAGTGCTCTCCGAGCAGGATACCGCCGGTCTGCGCCATGCCTTCAATCATCAGGGATCCGGGCATCACCGGGAAACCAGGAAAATGATCGTGCAGATGTTCTTCAGCGAGCGAAACGTTTTTGACAGCGCGCGCCCGCCTGCCGGAATCGAACTCAATGAACTTGTCGATCCAGTACCAGCGCATGGACGATTCCCCGTGTCGTTTGTGCTCTCTGACCGCAAAACGTCAACCACAGGCCGGGAGTCCATGCTGCGGCGATCAACAGGATCACGACGCTACTTCAGCCGGGCTGTGATGAATCGGCACATCATATCGACGGTGAAGAGGTCTGAGAGTTTTGATACGAGCGGGTTCTTTGCGAAGGAGTCTACATCAGCGTGCGGCATCTTCTGACGCAGCTGAGCAATTCCCTCCGCCGTGACTTTGCCATCGGCTACGAAGCCGGAATCTGCAGTTGCCAGGTTTTCCGGGAAGAGCTCACCGCGCGGGATCTTGATGTCGAAGTTCTTTTCCAGACGGAACACGATGTCCAGAAAATCAATCGATTCGGCACCCAGATCGCCGATCAGCGTCGCGGTGGGAACAACTTCGTCGTCATCGACGCCCAACGCATCAACAAGTGTCTCACGGACCTTTTCAAAGATTTCATCAGCAGACGGCATTGATCATTGTCTCCCCGGTGCTGCCGCGCAACGCAGCAGTAAAGCGATCACCAGAAACCCGAAAATCTGCTTCGTGAAGGTGACCGGTCCCGAAACAGTACTCAGACGACGTCATGGCGAACCCAGTTTTCACCATGAACCCAACCACAGACAGAGATTCCCGACGGCTGCTTCCTTCGAAGTTCGGTCGTTCACGAATCACCGCAGCCGTGTATTCTTGCGAGTCGAGCCCGGAAGTTCCAGACGCGACACTTTCGAAACGCCCGTCTCACTCAAAACCGCGATCCGATCCCGCGGGAACGAAACGTGAATCCTGAGTAAGATTTCCAGAAAAAACTTGCCGCGGATGAAGATGTGTCTTCTGCAACCGGTGCCAGACCACTGGAAATCCCGATTCACGGACCTTCTGCCACATCAGCCACTGCAGATTGGCTCATGCCGCTCCCCTTACAGTCCTCCCAGAGTCAGACCGCCATCAACTTTCAGAATCTGTCCCGTCACATACGACGACTCATCTGCTGCAAAGAACAGCACGGCATTTGAAATATCGTCCGGTCGCCCGAGGCGCCGCACAGGAATCTTCTTCTTGATTTCATCGCCTGCCGCATTCACTACGGCAACCGTCATGTCTGTTTCGATGAAGCCCGGAGCGACAGCGTTTGCCGTGATTCCTCGGCGTGCCAACTCTGTGGCAATGCAGCGCGTGAAGCCCTCGACGCCGCCCTTGCTGGCTGCGTAGTTCGCCTGACCTGGATTCGACACGTCGGCAGCAACGCTGGACATATTGATGATGCGGCCGTAACGCTGAGACATCATCTGCCGTGTCGCGGCCTGACAAAAATTGAACACGCTGGTCAGATTCGTATCGATCACATCTTGCCACTGCTGGACGTCCATCGTCGCCAGCAGTCCGTCCCGAATGATCCCTGCGTTGTTGACCAGGATCTCGATTTTCCCCCACTTTTCGACAACATCGGCAATCACCTTATCTGCAGCCGGTTTCGAGCGGACGTCAGCCTGCATGGCCCATGCTTCGTGACCTTCGGCAGCCAGCGCGGAAACGACTTCATCCGCCGCGGCAGCCCTGGAACTGTAGACAAATGCCACCTTCGCACCGTTGCGCGCCAGCGCCTCGACGATCGCTCGTCCAATGCCTCGGCTACCCCCGGTGACAAGTGCAATTCTTCCCTTAACTGACATTTTCAAACCTCGGAACAAAAAAGCGGGTGCTCTCTAAACGCTGCGAATCTGCTCAAGCAGTTCCTTCATCGATGCCGTCAGCCGTCTGTCGTTTTCAGCAAGCTGCGGGTTGTGGTCCACCAGATTCTGCTTGGACAGGAGGATTCGGGCGCTCACGGCCGAGTGCCCGCAGACAGTTCCGGACGCCATGAATTCCGCCGTTGCCCGGTCCGTCGATCTCATCGTCGCAGAAACTTCCAGAGTCTGTCCGGGCTTCAGGAAACTGTTGAACTTAACAGCCCTTGCCTGTTTCAGGAGCAGTGTGCTGAATTCGAATTCATCAGTCACCCGGGAAAGCCATGCACAGGATTGAACCAGACACTCCACCATCAGCACTCCCGGGAAAACAGAAAAGCCGGGAAAATGATCCTGAAGATACTCCTCCGCCAGCGAGACGTTCTTAATCGTCTGAATGCTCTCTCCGGGTACCAATGCATTGATCCGGTCGACAAGGCAGAACTTCATGGATTGGCTCTCAACGCTTGAAACAATGCCCCGAAAAATCACCAGCAGACTTTCAAAGCCGGGCAGTCTAGGAAGTTCTGTCGGAACTACCAAAACCCGGGCTCTTGCCGCGGAAAGATTCAGGGAAAAAGCCGTTCCAGGCCCAACTCCTGGAGTCCTTCAGCATCGACGCATGGCATCTGGGCTGTTTCGAGTTTCTGACCATCAGAAAATCTTCCAGAATCAATTAGTTCTTCCAGGCTTATCTGAAGCCACACGTTGCAGTTGCTTTCGACGCGAAAAATCCTTGCAAGTGACTCAGGCAGCCCAAGGGGAACAATTGGTGCTTGCAGACTTCACCGTTGCAATTTTGCAGTATTCGTTTCCGTTCCTCAACGCAAAGGACTACAGTGTGCGCAGAATAGGAGGGCGCGGATACATGGGTCGCATTTGTCGATTTTAATTCCTATGCGAGTCCCATCAACAAAGTTGCGTGCTCACTGCAGCAGGGCGAAGACTCGTTGCTTGGCGGGGTGTCAGGTATTTCGGGTCGTATTTGGTCAAAAATCTGAGGAATTTGGGAGGAGTTAGAACGTATGCGATTGATTCTCTCGTTGGCACTCGCCGTCACACTGACGTCGACTGCCGAGGCTGGCGGCTGCTTCGGCAGGAAAACCAGCCGGTGTTGTTCTGCACCGTGTGCCTCAAGCTGCAACCCTTGTGGTGCCAGCTCTTGCGGTTCAGGCTGTGGAACAACAAGCGGTTGCTGTCCCGCGGCCTCATGCGGAACCTGGGAAACAGTTCAGAAAACTATCCTCGTTCCACAGATGGCTACAGAAACAAGAACGGTCACCGTCAACGTTCCCGTTCAGGAAGAACGTCAGGG
>JANNGQ010000027.1:0-3158 GCA_031403975.1 Planctomycetota bacterium | reverse complement strand
GGGCACGGTCGTAGTCCCGAAACTGAACGACGAGAACCAGTCTGAGATCGTCCGCGATCCTCACGCAGGGATTGAAAGCTCCGCACGGTTTCAGCTATCGGAAGGTTGTCAATTGCCTGTGGAGTTATCCTCCAGTCGATTCGACGCTCGTGTTCACCTGCTGCAGCAATTCGATGCCGCGAGACCGTGGATGGACCGAGCCGCAGCGATCGGAAACTATGACGCCAGTCAGCAGCGCGCTTTGTCCATGATTGGTTCGAACCGAATGCGTGAGGCGATGGATGTGGGCCGCGAGCCACTCTCTTTGCGAGAACGCTACGGAATGTCACTCTTCGGTCAGTCCTGCCTTGCCGCCCGACGCCTGGTGGAGGCTGGTGCTCGCTTTGTGTCAGTGTTCTGGGATCCGTTCGGTCCTCACGGCGCGTCTGTTTGGGATACGCATTCGAATCACTTTCCGAGGCTCAGAAACTACCTGCTGCCGGTCTTTGATCAGAGCTACTCGGCCCTGATCACTGACCTGGATGACCGTGGACTGTTGGACGAAACACTGGTTCTCTGCACGAGCGAGCATGGTCGAACACCACAGATCGACTCAAAGCCTGTCGGCGGTGCCCGCCACCACTGGTCTCGCGCGTATTCCTCTGTATTCGCGGGCGGCGGTATGGCACGCGGCCGCGTTGTCGGCGAAACAGACTCAATCGCCGGCGACGTTGTCGACACGCCGATCTCACCCAAGGACATGCAGGCAACCGCCTACCATCTGCTGGGGTTCGAAGAATCTGCAACAGTCCCCGATCAACAAGGGCGTCCGCACCCCATTGCAGGTGACGGACGAGTGCGACGAGAGCTGCTGGGCTGAACGGGGAATCGCATGGTTCGGCCAGGACAGGATCTGAGCGGGCCCGTTTCCGTTTGACCTGGTGTTCAACTGGTGATACATTGTTGCAACATTGTATCTACACATCCGGAGGCCCGATCATGATCAAGAACCTGGTCAAGCATGGCAACAGTTGGGCGCTGGTGATTGACCGCCCGATCCTGGATTTGCTCAAAATGAATCCGGACAGCCCGGTTGAAATCACAACCGATGGTCAATCCATCACGATCTCGCCTGCGGCCGAGGACAGCCGGAAACAAAAGGTGCGTGAAGCCAGCGCAAAAATCAAGACCCGTTACGACAAAACGTTTCGAAAGCTGGCGGAGTAACAGTCAGTGCCGGTTTTCTTGACACTCGATGACGTGATGGAGTTGCATGCGGAGCAAATTGCGGCCTATGGCGGCAGTGACGGATTGCGAAGTTCTGATCTGCTGAAGTCGGCCATCGCCCAGCCCGAAGCAACGTTCGGTGGTCAGTTTCTACATTCGGACATCTTTCAGATGGCAGCCGCGTACCTGTTTCACCTGGTCCAGAACCATCCGTTTATTGATGGAAACAAGCGAATCGGGTTGGAAACGGCTCTCGTGTTCCTGGAGCTCAACGAACGCTTGATCGAATCGAGCGACGAAATGCTCGTTGAACTTGTCCTTGGCGTTGCACAGGGGCAAGTGACAAAGTCCCAGATCGCGGAGTTCTTCCGTTCTCATTCGGTCACGTCCTGATCTGCGTCGTCCCTTTTCTCTCTGGCAGGTGGAGAAGGTCGGCGAAGGTCGGATGACGGGGCTTTTTCAGGATGCCGCGTTCGAGAAAAGCTCCCTCACAGTAACGCGGGTCTTGGACGCATCTCAAAGCTTAGCCGCCTTGCCATACCGCAACGCGGTTACATTCCACAGCCCAGGGTCCGCCGCAATGCGGCGCACCCTGGGAAACGCCACACACCGGCAACGATACCCCAACGGGGTTTGACGATGCGCCCTTGTGCAACCCCGTTGGGGTAATAGCTCGATCGGGCAACCGCACCCAGGGTGCGCAGCGTCGCTGCGGACCCTGGGCTGTGGAATCAAACCCCGTTGGGGTAAAAACCCTATCCGTCCGCCACGCAATTGTTCAGACCGAGGTCGAATGGCAGGAGGACCATGCCGCTGTAGGTTTCGACGAGTTCTCCGTCGATATCAGAATAACCCGGGATCTATTCATCCTCAGTGAAGAAGTCCGAGTCGAGGCGCTTGATTTCGTATGCTCGTGTGATCGTGACTCCAACATTGTGGGCGATCATCAACTCAGCCATGCGCTGGCCATCGACCAACACAATCTTCCGTTCGATGCGGGTGATATAGTCCTCTGCGTCTTTGGAGAAAGTTGAAGTTGTGATCAGCACGCCTTTCCTTGCTCTGAACCCTTCCATGCTGCCTGCGAATGCCTGCACGACGGGGCGACCGACAGTGCCTTCCCAACGCTTTGCCTGAATGCAGAGCACATCCAATCCCAGCTTGTCTTCTTTGATGATCCCGTCAATCCCGCCGTCACCGCTGCGCCCGAGGACTTGACCCGCGTCTTCCAACGAGCCGCCGTATCCCATCGCCACGAGCAACTTCACAACGAGGCGTTCAAAGAACTGCGGCGAACAGCGTTTCACTTGCTCGATGATTTCGAGAACCAGCTCGTCACGCAGCGACTGGCAACCAGCCTCGATTAACTCTTCCGGGGTAGACTCGCTTGATTCACTGATTGATTCTTCAAGCTGAGCATCGTCCGTCGCTATTGATGGCTTCCGCAAGGCAATGCCACCAAACTGCTTCAAGAACCGAATGCTGATCTTTTCCGGCTTGTTCGCGAGCACCGTTTTGCCGGTATCAGTAATCTGAATCGTGCCGCGTTTTGGGCTCTGTATCAGCCCTGCCTTCTTGAGATAAGTTTTTCCCCACGCAACTCGGTTGTAGAAGACCGTTTGTTCGCCACCCGAGTGCATCAACTGCAAGTCTTCGGTCGAGACTTTCATTTGCCTGGCGACTGAGTCAAAGACCGCAGAATTCGGATGCTCGACTCCGTCAGCGATCGCTTCGAGCAATGGCAACATCATGGATTGGAAGTCCGGAACAGACATCAGGAATCGTCTTTCTTAAGTCCGTCCAGGTGAATGATGCTCAGCAACAAGGCGACTTGTCGAGCTCGCAACGTCGAATGATAGAGCACCAGTACATGGAGGGCGATGTCATGCATTGTATTGGAAAGTGAAATCCTGGTGCTGCGTCTGAACTTGCGACAACCCCCTCATCCGGCC
>JANNGQ010000026.1:0-2819 GCA_031403975.1 Planctomycetota bacterium | reverse complement strand
AGCCAGATGTTCACGCATCTGAATGGCATAGCGCCGGAAACCGAGAACCGTGAAGAGATCGAACAGAGCCTTGTGGTCCGGGTCGGAAATCTTTGCGGATTCAAAGTCAATCGTCATCGGCAGATCGGTTCTCAGCCGTACAAGTTCGCGACTCATCCGTGCCTGTCCGGCAAACGTCACCAGACTCTCGGCCAGCTTTTTTCCAGGAGCCTTGTCGGCGTTCGCAAGTACGTTGTCGAGAGTCCCGAACAATTCAATCAGAGTCCTTGCCGTCTTCGGACCTACTTTGGGAACACCCGGAACATTGTCGACGGTATCTCCGACCAGCGACTGAAAGTCCACCACCTGATCCGGCCGGACTCCCCAGTCTTCCATCACACCCGCTTCGTCCAGAAACGTGTTCTTGCGACAGTTGAGCATCCGCACGGTCGGGCCAAGCAACTGTCGCGCATCTTTGTCCGACGAAACGATGACGACTTCCATCTCCTTCGCAACAGCCTGAGCAGTCACGGTCGCAATGACGTCGTCGGCTTCCCACGCGGGAAACTCAATCACCGGGATCCGGAAACCTTGCAACAGTTGTTTGATCAGCGGAATCTGGGGACGGAGGTCTTCCGGCATTTCCGTCCGGTTGGCTTTGTACGCCGGATATATCTCGTTTCGCTTTCCGTCGCCGGGTGAATCAAACGCACACACCAGGTGAGTCGGCTTGCGGTCGAGGATCGCAAAGATGTCCCGAGTGAAACCGAAGACGGCGTTGGTCGGCTGCCCCTGAGTCCCGGTCATCGACGGGATCGCGTGAAAGACCTGAAACATCAGGGAAAACGTATCAATAATGTAGATGCAGTCGCGGCCCATGAATCCGGTTTGCCGATAACGGTGTGTTGTGTTGAAAACAATGTCGGGGACCTGGAAGGCATCAAAACGACACTGTGAAAAACGGACGCCCGAGAGTTGCGGACACGGTTCTCAACATGCGAGGCTGACAGGTTTCCGGGTCGCTGGCAAATGCGGGAACTCAGCAATTTGCAAATCCGCTGTCGTTTGGTACAGTCTCGTTCCGGCCGAATTTCTCATCTGTCCATGCGTTCATGTATCCTGGAGGAGGGTGTTTGTGGTTAAGTTGCGTTTGCGTGATAACGAAAGTGTGAATGAAGCAGTGCGTCGGTTCCGTAAATTGGTCGAACATGCCGGCGTAAAGAAAGAGATGCGCAAACGAGAGTTCTACGAGAAGCCGAGTGACATCCGCCGCCGCGACCGTCGCAGGGCTCAGATGCGGGCTCAGCGTGCGAACCAGCCCCCTGAGCTGGAAGCCACCTAGTTCTCGGCATCATCACAACATTCATCGGGATGAGAGTCGGAGGGCGAGCCTGAACAAGTTCGCCCTTTTTGCTGCGCGGCGGGATGGGCTTTCGCTGCCATCCGGGGTGACGGCCGAATCACCGCTTCCCGCTGAACGAAACCGGCACGGTCACCATTTCCGGGTCGTTGCCGTCGGTCGCATGCAGTGTCAGGACTCCTCGGTCAACTCCTTGCGCAGGGAGTGCTGAGACTGTGAGTTCTGCGGTGACACGGACGCGTTGCGGTGTGATCGGTTCGGTACTCAGTGCTTTGGCAATCAACTCAGCCGGGAATGCATCAAAATGGGTGACGATCCAATTGGCGGGGATTTCAAAACTCACGGTTGTCCCGAGCGACTTCTCCGGGTCAGCAGAATTGATCACGACCGTCGCCGCTGCAGGACTGACACTTACCGATTCGTCAATCGGACGTTTCGGATCACCAACGACGACCGGAATCTGGAGAATCGGAAACAGCCGATCGTCGGTACTGACCAGGATGACACCTTTGTGCTGACCTGCCGGGATCGGTTCGTTGAACGTCACGGACACCGCGGATGTACTGACACCTTCGGCCACGGTGTGACCTGCAGACTCCGCCGTGAACAGCGACGACGAGCCGGTCACTCCCGTGATCTTCATCGGTGATGCCGTCAGATTCCGACGATGATCCGAGATCGTGACGATGTAGGGATGCTCGCCAGTGACCTTCCCCATCAGCATCAACACCTTTGGCTGAATCACGATCTTCTTTTCCGGCAAGTTGACTTTGAACGTGAGCGTGACCTGTCGGGGTTTGGGATCTTCGTACTTGACATTAACAATGTACTCACGAATTCCCGGATCCTGATTCGCCGTTCGGATCGGCAGAACGACGCGGCCGTGTTTGCCCGGCGGCAGTTCGACCGGCAGCGTGACGCGGACATTTTCATCCGATGGAATTTCGGTCAGGGAAATATGCGGTGACAGGCAACCGCAGCTGGGAACCAGTTCTGTGATTCGAACGGACTTCCGTCCTTTGTTCATGAACTCAAAATCCTGCACGATCACGGGATCGTCGCCCACGGGTTCCGGACCGGCAGGAATCATGTAGCTGCCGAACACCAGAGCCGGCCTGACATCCGATACTCTCAGCGCCGGCGCAGCCTGATCGCGCATGGCGAATACTGCCGACGCCAGGCAGGGACTGAGTAGCAAGACCAGCGACAATACTGACCATGCCCATGAGGCCGTCTCTGCCGCAGGAGTTGCCGAGTTTTGCGAGACTCCGTTCATGCTGACTGTCCTGTCGTCGACCTGGATTACTGAGCCGCTGGACGTTAGCCGAATTGTAGAGATTCGGGGAGTGGAAATTTTCGACTCTTGACTGCGGCAAATGTGGACGCAGTGTCGTGCCCCAATGCGTGACTTCTGAGTGATGATGCATTATCGTAGACTGACGCGGTCAGTTGCAGCGGAAAGAGACAGTCATGCCGAAGA
>JANNGQ010000025.1:0-2999 GCA_031403975.1 Planctomycetota bacterium | reverse complement strand
GCTCTCGCTCAGGGCTGCGCAGTTTTACGACTGTCGGCAGTGTCCGAATCATACAGCGCATGGTGGAGACGACGAGCATCGTCTGTTTCTGGCCGAACTTGTCCATGAACTCAACATGTCCCTGAGCATAGACGTTGGAGTGTGCCTGAACATTGATGTGCATTGTCTCAGGAAGATAAAGGGGCAACATCAGCTGTGACTGCTCCGGTGCGATTGTCGTCTCCGGGATCTCGATCCCGTCCAGATCCTTGATCTGCCGGTCGGCAACTTCCAGATGGATCGGCTGATCAAATCCGTTCAGTCGCTCGACCTCCATGAGATACGGATAGACCGTGCCGCGATGCGCGTATTGATACGCTTCGTTGCAATAGAGCCGGAAGACCGGCTTGTGGACAACCGTCAGCTGCACATGATCGACGTCCGACGCCCCGACGCCGATTCCATCGGGATCATGTCCCAGATGCGTCGCCCGGACCGGACGCTCGATCACAGTTCCGGCAACGTCGGCTTTGCCCCGGATACGCAGCGTGACATCACACGAACGAGTTTCCTCCGTCGCGACGAAGGCCAGTTTGGCTGATGTCTGCCCGGCGGTAATCTGATGTCCTTCGACAGTAACTCCTGCAGGCAGTCCTTCGGCAATGAGTTCCATCGGTGCGGAGAATCCACCGAGGTGCTCGATCGTCACATCCACTTCAGAACGCGCGCCCTGGACGACGTTGATCACATCTGTTTTCATCGACAATGAAAAGTCCGGCACGGATTCGCGGACGCTCAGGCGGTAAGTGAAGTCCGGGCCTCCGCGAATTCCCTGCTGGAGGTCCCGCACGCGGAGCCACCACGCGCCGTCTGCGGGAGGTGCCCAGTGCAGGCGGGTCGTCGGGCCTGAGGCCTGGACAGCGCTGGCAGATGAAACAACGCCGCCGTTTGCATCGACAATCGCAACGACGGGAAGAGCAGACGACCATCCGGGCTGAGCCTGGCATTCGATGGACAATGTTGACCCCGTGCGACACGTCAGGCGATACCAGTCTTCGTCCGTGGCGGTTTTCAGCTGACCGTTCATGACCAGCGGGCACGGCAGTTCGGTTGCTGAGTCACGGGTGTCGTTGTTCGGTGTCTCGACGGATTCGGCCAGATCTCCGGCAACCAGCAGAACAGGATTCATGCCGTCGTCGGACCGACTCCAGAATGGTCCCGGCGTCGCCGGGAAATGCACGCTCCGAGGAATCGCTGTCAGCAGACCATCGCCGGTCAGTGAATAGAAATCGATCTGCTGAGTCGTACCCGTTTGACCTCCGGCCGGGAATGCGAATCGCTGAAATGGTGCCGCAGACAAAGTGATTCGGTAGACGTAGGCAGGGCCTCCGCGATGAGTGACGCCGGAGATCAGCAACCGGTAATCGCCCGACACGCCGGCACGAAACGCGAGTACCGGGTCCGCTCCGACACGCAGTTCCTGGGCCGGGATGCGATGGCCGTTGACGTCCAGGACATGGACGATGGGATCGAGCGCAGAACCCAATCGTGCAGCAGCCACATCCACGCACACGACATCGCCGCCGCTGGCATGGAAAAAGTAGTAATCGAGATCGCATTCTCCGGCGATCTGACCGTTGATTGTCACCGGCATTTCGACCTGTTGAGCCTCCTCCGGAACGGAATTGGGCTCGCTTTCAATGAACTCGGGAAGGTCACCGATGATAAAAGGACGACCGCCCGTTCCGCCCCGCGCACAGCTCAGCCGCCATAATGCAGTGCCCAGCGGAGCGTCGTCTGCGATGGCGATGTGCGATCCCCATTCCGTCGGATGATTGACTGGCTGCTCACTTGGTTTTCGCCTGGGCGACGGTGAGTAGTTGCCGGTGACGCGATCCCCGAGTTCCGGCGGAGCCGTCAGTGCGTCTGCATGACTTATCCCGGCGGGCTCCTCACGCGGAGCGTGAGGGTTACTTTTTTCGTCCGCTCCCCAAAGTCGAAAGCGCGTCGCCGGAGGAATGCACTCGCCGCCAACTCGAACATCGACCGTGGTGCCGCGTCGCCCGCCGGCAGGAAAGATGTGCGTGCTGGAAGGGTCGGTCGGCACCTGCTGTGCGGACGCGACGGCCGGCACAACGATGCAGCTCATGAATACGGTGAGCCGGATGGCGAATGCAGTAATTCGAATCACGGGAGATCCTGAGGATTCTGATGTCGCGTATGTCAGGAGCCGGCTACCTGTTGACTGCCGCGCGGGTTAACGAGGATCAAATGTTTAAGCCGCGAACGGCAGCAACTGAATCGTTTAACGGCAAGCCGAAGGCGACGGTGTGATGTGACCGTCGCTGATAATGGTGCAAGAAGAAAGCTGGCGCCTGCGGCTTGCCGTTAAACGAATTCCTCAGAGTCTTTGCCAAGCCCCTACGCAAACAACTCATGCACCGCCCGTCCGCCGCCGGCAAGCTGCACGGGGCGTCCGAGTGGTGTGTGCAGCGTCACATCCGGGTCGATGCCGAGCGCAGTCAGCAGCGTTGCGGCCATGTCGGAGGGAGTGATCGGACGATCGATGACGCTGGCCGCCTGTGTGTCCGTCGCTCCGATCGTGAGCCCTCGCTTCAATCCGCCGCCTGCCATCACGATCGAAAACGCCTGAGGCCAATGGTCACGGCCCGCCATCTCGTTGATCCGCGGCGACCTGCCGAATTCTGTGGTCAGCACGACCAGCGTCGAATCCAGCCGGCCTCGTTCATCGAGGTCGTTCAACAATGCCGATACTCCCTGATCCAGGGGCGGCACAAGCAGGTCGCGCAGGCTTTCGGAATTCTTGCGATGAGTGTCCCAATGACCGTTTTCAATGCTCACGAATCTGCAGCCTGCTTCCACAAGTCGCCGGGACAGCAGACAGCACTGTCCGAGACTTGTCATGCCGTATGCGTCACGAGTCGCGGGACTCTCGCGCTGCCGTGAGCAGGGTGTCGGCGTCGGGACCATCGAGCTCGACGAGCAGCATCGCCTCCGAG
>JANNGQ010000024.1:0-4377 GCA_031403975.1 Planctomycetota bacterium | reverse complement strand
GGGAATTGCAGTGAACTCAGAGTCATTTCTGGCCACAAAGAACTCAAAGATCACATAGAGGGTCACACACCGCCCAGCTTTCGGAGACTCCGTGATTCTTCTGTGGTCTTTGCGCTCTTTGTGGCAAATGAGTGATTCAATCGCCACCTTCGATCCGTGCTGCGACTGGCGCTCGCATTTGTTCGTGTGTGACTCGAACCCGTGCTGAGTTGCGGGCGAGGCCCGCGCTGGGTACCTCTGCGACCTCTGTGGTGAATCCTGCTGTTTTAGTTTCACCTGTCCCAGCATGAATTCATTGCCCCCTGCGAAGATCCTGACTGTTAGTAGTGCGGAAGCGTCAGCGAAGCGATGCTTTGAGCACCTCGCTGATGCTTTTTGAAGTTGCGCATTTCAGGCCCGGAGGGCCGACATATCCCATGCCGGTGGCGTCAGCCACCGCTATACGAGAATCGAAAACCCAAGGCCTGAAGGGCCGGCACACTGGCGCTTGTGTCGGCCCTTCAGGCCTGAATCGCTGTGTTTTCCGTATTTCGGTGGCTCACGCCACCGGCTGACGATGTGCCGGGCTTCCAGCCCTGATGAAATGCGCAACTTCAAAACTGACACTTCGGGTTTGTGGGGTACGACTACAAATGGGTCATTGTCGGCCGTGTGAAGTATATTACGCGCGCTACATTCTACGATGAGCGGTTAGCGCAAATACACCCCAGGGGAGATATCCATGCGAGTCTTATGTGCCGTCGCGTTGTTTTCGATGATAGGGTCATCGGCATTCGCTGACGAAACGCTGTCCGGTGTCTGGTACGGCACCATGGATGTCGGTGTCAGAGAGTTTCGGTTTCGAATAGAGCCCACGGGGGACAAGGACTCACCAGGAACAATTCAGCTTGTCAGCATTGATGAGGGCGGCAGCATTTTCCGACTGGACAATTTCAGGATGGACGACTCACAGTTCAGCTTTGAGCTGAAGACGACGAAAGCCGCATACACAGGCACTCGCTCGGACGATGGGAAGCTGGTGTCCGGAAAATGGAAGCAGGCCGGGGCTGAGTTCGACCTTTTGTTTCGACAGTTTGAAAAGGCACCCGCCGATTCGCCGACGGAAGTCTGGTCCGGCTCAATCAATACTCTCTTTCAAAAGCTGTCGCTGCGAATCCGCGTGTACCAAGCGGATGACGGCAGCCAGCAGGTGCGATTCGACAGCGTCAGTCAGAAAGCTGGCGGATTCAAAGCCGAACGGAAGATCGACGGCGATCAGTGGACGATTGATGTGAAATCAATCGGCGGCGTGTTTCTCGGCACGGCAAACGCTGACCTCACGGAAGTCAAAGGCAAATGGACTCAGGGCGGCTCGGATCTGGACCTGACTCTGGTCAAAGATCTGACCGTCCTCCCGGAAACGACTCCGCCCGTCGTTCGGCCGCAGACTCCGAAACCACCGTTTCCGTATCTCAGCGAAGACGTTGCAATTGAAACCACGACCGCTGGTGTGACGCTTGCGGGAACGTTGACACTGCCGAAAACGAAGAACCCGTGCATTGCCGCGATTCTGATTACCGGTTCGGGACCTCAGGATCGCGATGAAACACTGTTGGATCACAAACCGTTCGCAGTGATCGCCGATCATCTGACGCGAAATGGGATCGCAGTGCTCCGTTTTGATGACCGCGGCACGGCTGCGTCCACGGGTGACATTACAACCGCGACAAGTGAAGACTTCGCGAATGACGTTGAAGCCGTGTTTCAGTTACTGCTGAAGGATCAGCGAATCGACGCGCGTAGGATCGGTCTGATCGGTCACAGCGAGGGCGGCCTGATCGCACCGATGGTGGCCGTACGCCGAGACGATGTTGCTTTCGCGGTGCTGTTGGCCGGTACAGGGGTCAATGGAAGGGAGATTCTGCTGTCGCAGGGTCAGCTGATTCTGAAGGCAGAAGGCGTTGCAGATGAAGCCGCACTGAGGGCTCAGAGAGAGTCGCAGACGGTGATTATCGAGGCGGCATCGTCGGCCTCAGGTGACGATACTGCGGAGGCGCAGGTTCAGGCCGCGATGGAGAAACTCGAATCGCTCCTGCCGCCGGAAGCACTGCAGGGAGACAGTCTGAAGAAAACACTGGAGGCTGGCATCGCCACGATGAAGACTCCCTGGTTCCAATACTTCCTGACCTTTGAACCGGGCCCGATCCTCGAACAGGTCAATTGTCCGGTCCTGGCACTGAATGGCGAAAAAGATGTTCAGGTTGATCCGAAACTGAATCTCCCGGCAATCCGGGCAGCTCTTGAGAAAGGCGGCAACTCACACTTCGAAACAATTGAACTGCCAGGTCTGAATCATCTTTTCCAGACGTGCACCACCGGCAGTGTCCGCGAGTATCAGCAGATTGAAGAGACGATTTCTCCACTGGTGCTGGATAAGGTCACATCGTGGATTCTTGAAAACGCGAGAGAGTAGCAGAGTGTCGTTGAAGACAAATACCTTGCTGGACGGACGTCATTGACAGTTGGCGACTGGCTGAAATCATCTGGCAATCGAAAACCTGCATGGCTACGATTCCGCAGTCAGAATGTCGCTCCTTTGAGAGTCCGAGTCGTTGTCATGGCTGCCGTTGCAATCATTAAGGAACCCTGGACGGACGATGGTCTCGGCCTCCCGCTGATCAGCGTTCGCCTGCGAGACTCCTTCAACAGGATCGTTGCCAACAATCCTGAATTGAAGATCGAAAGCACAGCGGACGGGGAGATTGTGTTCATGTCACCGACCGGAGGCGAAAGCGGTGCGACAAACAGCCTGATTACTGCCGCTCTTGTGAATTGGGCGACGATTCACGGCGGCGTGGCATTCGACTCTTCCACGCTCTTTCGCCTTCCAAACGGGGCACGGCGGTCTCCGGATGCCTCGTGGATTCAGACGAAGCGTTGGGACAAGCTCACTCAGAAAGAACGCGAAGGGTTTCCTCCGATCTGTCCGGACTTTGTGATTGAACTGCGATCACGAACAGATCGAGTGGCTGACCTGCAGGACAAGATGCAGGAGTACCAGGGCTGCGGTGTTCGACTGGGCTGGCTGATCGACCCGTTGCGGAGGCAAGTGCATATCTATGGATCAAGCCAGCCTCCCGTAGTCCTGAAGGCTCCGCAATCGGTGTCGGGCGAAGCCGTGTTACCGGGATTCGTACTTGACCTGAGTCAAATCTTCCCGGCCTGAAGCCTCGAGAGATCAGTCGGCGGTTTTCCACTGCTTCCGACGAATCCGCCAAGCGGGAGCGCTGGAGGTCTCGGTTCGACCGGATGGATGAGTCAAGCACCAATCAAACACCCGGCATTGGCGAAATGCCGGGTGTTTCGAACGCCGCGAACATTTTCTCAGCCATCGATCGGCATGGCCCAGATGTTCTGAAATCGCAGCGGATCACCGTGATCCTGGAGATAGATCGGGCCGTTTTCCGGGCCTTCTGCAACCGGAGCCGCTCGTGTTCCCTGGGGCAGTTTCACCTTTTCGTGAATCGTGACACCGTTGTGCTTAACCGTCGTCCAGGCATCTTCGGTCTTCTTTCCAGAGTCATCAAATTTCGCGGCGTGATACTCGATGTCGTACGTCTGCCAGCTCAGCGGCGGGAAACACATGTTGACATTCGGCTTGCGGATTTCGTAGATGCCGCCGCATTCGTTGTTCTCACCGGTGAGCCCGAACGAGTCCAGCATCTGGACTTCGTAGCGGCCCTGCAGGTAACAGCCGCTGTTGCTGCGGGCCTGACCACGTGCGTTGGGCATGAAGCTCGTCATAAACTCGACGTGCAGCTCGAAGCTGCCGAACTTCTCTTTGCTGGTCACACCCTGCATCAGCAGTTTGTCATCACTGATCCGGCCACCTTCAAAGTGATCTGCAGTGGTTCCGTCGAACAGAACAACGGCACCCTCCGGAGGTTTGCGTCCGATCGTGGGCGACACACGTGGGTTCTTCGGGAGTTCTCCGATACGAGTGTTATCGAGACTGTAGATTGTCATACTTCCGTCCTTCGCTTCGCCGCGCCCGGTTTCGCCTTTCAAAATTCCCGTCTCGCCCTGCATTTCGCCCATGCCACGGAGCGGTGTCTCGCCGTTCCAGCCGTCGCCTGGCTATCCGCCGGTGTAAGCAACCCAGGCAAGTTTGCCGCCACCTTCAGCGATCACTTGCAGACCGAGTTTGAGTTCTCCGTCGCTGGACTTGATGCCGCCTGAGTACTCACCCTGAACGGCGAATTCGGCTCCAGCTTCCGACGCTGTCAGATATGACTTCTTCGCGTCGTCTGCTTCGTCCGCAAGAACGACATGACACGACATGGCAGTTACGATCAGAGCACAATAAAAAGTCTTCATAGTCACGTCCGTTCAGCAGAA
>JANNGQ010000023.1:0-7328 GCA_031403975.1 Planctomycetota bacterium | reverse complement strand
TAACCCTTCGGTCGAGGCGAGGCCCAACGGCAAAACACCAGGCCCGCCGCGTGGCTTGGCCAAGGGCGACAAGCCGACCCTGTACTTCAACTATTTTCTGGAAACGTCCAGTCAGGACTACATTCCTCTTGTGCGACCGATGATGGACTCCATCAGGGCTTATGTCGGTGACGGGACTACCTGGAGTCTAGTGGCCACAAACAACTCGTATCGTGAAATAGGCGTCATTAATGACGAGCGGGACTTCGGGCCTTTCGGAGGTGCCACTCAGCACCCGACGACTCAGTTGTTCCCGGATGTCGTCGAGCTTTATGACGAGCAGACGCCGCCGCGCTGGCGCCAGGCACGGATCGACCTGAGTAATTTCGCCGGTCGCTCCGATCTCAAAGTACGATTCGAATATGCCGCCAGCGGCACTGTCAACGTGGGCGATATTTCGACCGTCGGAGAAGAATTTTATGCCCGGCACGGATCAACGCTGCGTGACGGTCAGTCGTACATCCTGGAGGGCGTCAATCAGTTCGAAATTGAAATGGGATTCTCCCTGGTCGCTCCGAGTCTGTCGACGATCGGAGAAGGCGAGACGTTCACGATTCAGGGCCGCGTCTTTGAATTCGACAAGAATGCCGATGGTGTTGGAGTTGGTCGAGTACCGGTGACCGTCAATGCAGCGATGAGTCCTGCTGAGGTCGCGATTGCGATGGAGCGCGCCATCGACGGTGCCGCGATTACAGACCTCGTCACTTATCGTGACAGCAATCGAATCGGATTGATTCTGGAGCCACCGCTGCTGCCGATCAGCACGGCCATTACAGTTTCGCAAAGCGGTGGTGCCGGGCTAATCGTGGATGGAGCCCCCGGGGTCACACCTGGAACAACGTCCATAGTGATTCATGCGGGTATGAACCGCGAAGTTGTGGCAGAGGTTGTGGCACAGCGGCTCGCGGATCATCTTCTGCCGAGAGGTGTTTATCGCGAAGCCGAACTCAATAATTCCCGCCTCTTGGCGCAGGATCTGGAAGCACTTTCCTGGACTGGTGTGGCCAATAACACGATTACGTCATCGGCGACACTGCCCCATATTTCTGTCATCGGAACATCAACCGCCGGAACCGGAACGGACTTTTATGCCTTCACGGTCACCGGTCCGGGGTCGCGCCGCGTCATTGTGGATCTGGACGGTACCGTCGCATCGTTTAACTCGATGATCCGGATCGTTAACTCCACCGGCGGAATGGTGTTTGAGAACATCAATGGCGGAATCCTGGACGTTGGCAGTAATCACAGTGCCGCATCGTATCTCGACGTCACTCTTGCGCCCGGAAACTACTTTATTCAAGTGGGCGTCCCGCCGGTGCTGAGCGGAGCTGCCCCGGGGCAGCGTTATACCCTGCATTTGTCCGTCGCAGGCCACCCTGTCAACGCTAACGGCGTGACGTTGCCTTTGGTGGTAGATCGGTTCAATATCAAGGGCCATGCCGACATGGTGCGCATTATCGGCCACTACGTCACGAATGCAGGCCCGATGGGTCACACCACATACCTGCCGGGCGACGAATTTGGCGGATTCTATGCGGGAAACCCCCCCAATGCCGGCTCGCTTCGCGGCATGGCCAATGCGTTCGAAGGATTTTACATTGATGACATTGTGATCGGTCTCGCTGAACGCGGCGAAATGGTGACCGGTGCCCCCGCAAACACAAACGTCATCGCCAACTGGGAAGTCAATGATCCGAATAATCTGAATCCTTATCTGGATATTCTGGAAGGTGACTACGACATTGAAGTCCGGCGAGCGACGGATTACGCCCAGAGAAGCGGATTCCCGAATCCCCAGGTTCTTTCAATCGACAGCAATGACCGACTGACTGAACAGCAGACTCTCATCGTTGTTGATGCCTGGGACCTGATGGACGGACGCACATTCACGCTGAGTGACGGTGTCGACTTTGTGGTCTTCGAATACGATGACATCAGTCTTGGCAACGGCGTCGCTCCCGGCCACTTTGCAATTCCATTTGATCCGCGGGCGATCGACTCGGCCGGTCATCATACCGGGGAGCGCGCCCATGTGATTGCCGCCCGGATTCGCGACGCGATCAATTCCACGGCCGTACAGGGGATTCTGGATGTGCTGGCATCACTGGCCGACGGTGCGGCGGATAATACGGTCTCCAGCACAAGCAATAAGGTCCACATCTACGGCAATGCCCTGTTCACACTGGGTGACGGACTGCAGTCTCCGGATCGCGATGCGTCTCCGGTCGGCGTCCGAGGGACGATGGCTGCACTGGGGAATACCGCCGGCAGCAGTTCCGTTTTCGCATTTACCAACACGACGCCGCTGCTGGATCCTTCAACCGGGTATCCAGAGCGGATCAATTCCATCCGGATTCAGCTTCCGGCCAGTCAGACGTTTGATCCGATTTTCCTGCTGGGAGGCGCTGGAAATGGACCGACCGTCAATCCGGTTTCAGATTTCGACACCCCGACGTTCACTTCACTCGACGTGCTCAATCCACGAATTCCGGTCTTCACGTTCAGCTCTGGTTTTGACCTGCTGACGATCGATTTCTCGTTGCTGCGGGGACCGGGATTTGACGAGAATGATCAGCTTATCTTCGGGCTCGACATCGATTTCGGGCCAGAGCCGATTCATAATCTCGGCAGTATTGTGCAGATCACATTCAGCTCGGGCCGGGTCGTTCATGCAGAGTACGTCTCCAATTCTGAACCTGGAAACATAGGCGTACTGAGACCACTCGCTGATCCGACAGCCGTGCAGTTCCATAAGTTTTATGGCGATCAGAATCAGAAGCGGGATCAGGGACAGATTATTGTCCATTCGAACATTATCAGCGACTCCGCACAATGGGGCGTTCTCGCGGATGCGGGTGCCCGATCCGGCCCGCCGAATCCTGCCGGGGCCGGCGTGCTTTCGCATGCGGGCCCAGTGCGGAATCTTCGCGAACCGAATCTGAACCGGTGGATTCCTGGTGCGATTATCTCCAACAACGTCATTACGCAGGGAGGATCTGGCGGCATTCTCTTCAGCGGTGACCCGACTGCGGGATCACTGGCCTCCGTCGCCATCGGACGGCTGATCAACAACACGATCGTCGGAAATCCCGCGTCACCTAGCGGAGTAGGAATTCAGGTCGAACAGAATGCCAGCCCGACGATGCTGAACAATATTCTGGCGGATCTTGCAACTGGTGTTTCTGTAGATGCGAGTTCGCAGGCACTGGGAACAGTTCTCGGCGGTACGCTCTATCGCGGCAACGGTACCAACGCCAACACCGGCGCGATCGGACTTGGAACGTTTCCAATTCAGCTCGCGGCAGGTGACCCGCTGTTCGTAGATCAGACGAACCGCAATTACTACCCGGCCCCGTTGTCCAAGGCGATCGACAGCTCGCTCGACGGACTGGGTGATCGGACGACATTTATCACCGTGAAAGATCCTCTGGGCGTGGGAGTTTCACCAGTCAAGACTCCGGATCTGGATGTCTATGGACAGGTTCGCGGCGATGATCCGGATGTCGTGACTCCGGCGTCTCAGGGCGCGAACGTATTCAAGGACCGCGGAGCGATCGACCGTGTCGACTTCTTCCGGCCCACGGCAAAGCTCACCGGCCCGCTGGATGGCGCTCCGGATGATCTGGATCCCGCATTGAATGTTGTCTGGCTGAACCTCCCGGGCGTCCTTCGCGAACTCGTTGTGTCTCTCAGTGATATCGGGATCGGAGTTGACGATAACCGAGTGCTGTTGAACGGGAATCAGTTCAAGCTGTTCATGGATGACGGCATCAGCCAGGCCTCAGATACGACGGGTACAGAAGGTCCGCTGATCAACGGAACTGACTACGTCTTCGTCTACAACTCCACGACGAACGAAGTCATTTTCCGGGCGGTCACGTCGTTCCCGTTTGAACGCAAATACCGCTTCATCGTTGACAACGATAACGCCACCGTCGACGCCGACGGTGTGGATGGCATACGGGACCTGGCCGGTAACTATCTCGCGCCAAATCAAGCGGACGGGACGACTCAGTTCCGCCTTCTGGTGACGGACGGCGTCAACGATCCGCCGATCAACACTGTTCCGGGTGGTCAGACCACTCCGGAAGACACCACATTGGTATTCAGTTCAGCAAACGGCAATACCATTTCGGTGGCGGATGCTGACGTGTGGCTGGGTTCCAACCGTGTGAAAGTCACACTGGCGGCGAGCAACGGTACGATGTCGCTGTCGAGTGCCGTCAGTCTGAGTCTGTTTACATTCACAGGGGGTGACGGAATTGATGATGCAACAATTATCTTTGAGGGCATCATCAGCGACGTTAATGCGGCACTTAACGGACTTCGCTTCAAGCCGACGGCTGATTATTTCGGACCGGCCGGCATTACGATAACGACTGACGACCTCGGCAATTTCTCAGGTCCGCCCGTACCTCCGCCAGCAGCTGAAACAGATACAGATACCATCGTCATTACGGTGACGCCGGTTAACGACCCGCCAAGATTTGATCCGCTGGTCAATCCGCCGTCGGTACAGGAACATCTGGCAGACCTTGGAATCACCGTCAGTTCCTTCATGACTGGGCAGACGGCTGGTCCAGCGAATGAAACTCCGCCCCAGACGATTACAGCGCAGCTGACCGTTTTGTCCGTGACCGGCGGTTGGACGACGTCCACATTCTTTGCGGCTGGTCCCTCCATCAACACGACGACCGGCGACCTGACGTATGCGACAGCCCTGGACGTCAACGGCACAGCCACGATCCGGGTCATCCTTGTCGACAGTCTTGGTCTGCCAAGCGCTCCACAGACTTTTGTGCTGACCGTGACTCCAGTGAATGATGAGCCTGTCTTCACGCTCACAGCAGGCGTACTGCCGATCAGCAGCAATGAAGACGCCGGTCCGCAGACAGTTGACCTGATCAGTACGTTTGCTGCCGCCCGCTCGAGTGCTCTGGACGAATTGGCGTCTCAGACCCCGATCTGGGATCTGAGCAGCGCAACGATTACGAGCGGCAATCTTGTGTTTGATCTGCTGCAGATTCAAGCGGACGGAACGCTGAACTATACGGCTCGAGCGGACACCGCCGGGACGGCCACGGTCATGGTTAAGCTCCGCGACAGCGGACCAGGAACGGCTCCCGACGACAATGAGACGCCGCCAGTCCTGGTGTCGATCACGGTGAATCAGATTAACGACGCCCCGGTGGCAATTGCTCCGGATCTCGTGGTTGACGAAGGTTACCCCCTGACTCTGGATGCAAGCCTCAGCTTCGATGTGGATGCGTTTTTTGGCGACACGCTGACGTATGCCTGGGACCTGGATAACAACGGGTCTTTCGAAACGTCGACATCAACCAGCGCGGTCCAGACGGTCACCTGGAGCTACCTCGCGAGCCTTGGTATAACGGCACCGTCCGTCCGGACCATCCGACTTCGGGCGACCGATCCGTCCCTTGCGACGGGAATCGACACATCGACCCTGACGACGCTGATCGTGGACTACGGCGACGCTCCGAACACCTTCGGAACTTTCCAGGCAAACAATGGTGCCGCTCATACGATCACCAGCGCACTTCAGATTGGTGCGATGATTGATAAAGAAATCACCGGCCAGCCATCCTCCAACGCGGACGGCGACGGCAGCGATGAAGACGGTGTCACATTCCCGACAAGTTTTGAAACGCTGCCGGGACAGGCGCTGCCGGCTTATGTCGACGTGACGGCATCGGCCTCAGGCAAACTTGACGTCTGGCTTGATCTGAATCAGAACGGCGTGTTCGATCACGCGGCAGAACATCTGAACGGCGGTATCAGCTATACACTGGCGGCGGGAGTCAACCGGATCAACTTCACGATCCCGGCTGGTTCGCCTATCGGCGATACGATGATGCGTTTCCGTGCCAGCACGGCTGGCCTGCTGCTGCCGACAGGTCGGGCGAACGACGGCGAAGTGGAAGATTACTCGGTCAAGGTTCGGGATCTCCAGAGTCCCGTGACCCCCGTAATCAACCGCCCGATCGATTTCAATCCCGGCGATGGCATCATCCCGCAGACGAGCGATCTGACGCCGACAGTGGCCTGGTCAATTCACGATGCAAACTACGTCTACGAACTGGTTGTGACGGATGCGTCCAGTACGACCGTCTTCAGTATCTCCAATGTCAGTTTCAACTTCCAGGAGATCACTACCACGCTGCCGGCGGGGATTTATACAGCGACTGTTACTGCGTTCAACAAGATCCTGACAGCGGCTGCTCCGGCCACCTGGCAGTTCCAGGTTGTGCCGCTGGTGGTGGCTTCGCCGAGCGGAGACATTGCCACGTCGCGTCCGACGATCAATTGGAACGCTGTGGAAGGCTCAAAGAGCTATCTTGTGTCAATTGAATCAGTCACCACCGGGCTGGTCGTACTGAATCAGATTGTTGATGCTGCTGTAGCGGTGCCCCCGAACCAGTTCATTCTGACAAGCGATCTTCCGCTGGGCAGTTATCGAGTCCGGGTACGGGCAACCGATGCCGCGGATCTGCCAGGCGACTGGAGCCCGTTCGTCAGCTTCAAGGTACGCACTGCACCAGTCATTACGTCTCCGGTTGGTGCGGTGACCTCCGTCCGCCCGACTATCGTCTGGAGCGCTGTCACGGGTGCGGTCAGTTACACAGTTGACTTGTTCAACAGGACGGACAATGTGTCGGTGGCGGTCGTCAGCAATATCACGACGACGTCCTGGACTCCGACAGCCGATCTGGTCCTGGCATCGTACAGAGTGCGAGTCCGGGCAATTGACTCAGTCGGTGGAAGCAGTCTTGACAGCGCCGACAGGATATTTACGGTGGCACCGCGACCGGTTGCCATCACGCCGTCCGGGCGACTCGCGGACTCCACCCCGACCTTCGGCTGGAATTCGATTCCCGGTGCAAACCACTATGAACTCATCGTCCGGCAGGGATTTGGTGCTTTGTCAACGGTGGTGAATCAGGTCAACCTGACAACTCCGACGTTTACTCAGCAGACTCAGCTTCCGCTGGGTCGTTACACATATCTGATCAGAGCTGTCAACGATCAAAGCAACGGTTCAACAACCGGATCGGCTTTTTCAACCTACAGTCAGGTCTATGCGTTTACAGTCACCGAACGCCCCGTGGTGATCGATCCTCCTGCGACGACATTTCTGGTGCGTCCGACCGTGACCTGGACGAACCCGTTCGGCAGTGGTCCCGGAGTCTTGAGTGAAGTCTGGATCAATAAGAAGGAGCGCAATTCGTTCGGGCAGCCGATTGATGTGAACATACTCATCGCGACGAACG
>JANNGQ010000022.1:0-4176 GCA_031403975.1 Planctomycetota bacterium | reverse complement strand
CCCGGCTTCTTCGAGCACGGCAATCACCCCGACATGGGCAAAACCGCGCGCCGCGCCGCCGCCCAGCGCCAGGCCTATCTTCAGGCAAAGTTTCTGCTGTTGGGCGGTCGATTCGTGGGCGAGGCGACTCTGAATCGTTTTTACATCCTGCACTGCGTGGCGATTCCGCTGGTCGTCAGTGGCCTGATCGCCATTCACTTCTGGCGCGTCCGCAAGGACGGCGGGATCAGCCAGCCGTTGTGAGATTTTTGATTTTTGATTTTCGATTTATGATTGGAATCTCGGCAGGGATGCCGGGGTCAGCCAGTAGCGGTTTGTACTCGATTCGATGTTGACATTCTTCATTGGCTGATTGCGTTTCTTCCTGACTGGTATTGAGTCTCATGAATCCTCATCCCGATCTGACAGCCAGCGTTTTGATCGGTCTTGGCTGGTACTACTTTCTGATGTTCTGCATGAACCTGCTGTGGACGATCCGCAGTTATCGGGTTGACGGAGAATTCCGGAGCGGTGTGCCGGTCGCCGCCGTGTGGGCCGTCATTACATCGATCCTGATGATGACTTCGGCGTATCACTTTACGGCGACAGCTTCGCCGGAAGCGTTTCTGATCCGCATGCCGCTCGGATTCAAGGATGTGTTTGATGCCTGGTTTTCCAACCCGGTGCTGTACTTCATTCTGTCAATTCTGGGCCTGGTGTTCATGATTTTTGCGCGCGGATGGTGGATCAGGCCGACCGTCGCCTGGTCTCTTCTGAATGGATCGCTCCTGTTTATGGGGCTGAGCATGACGGACTACGACTTCCGGCAGATCGTGGGAAAGCCGGACAACGTGCCGATCGTGGCGATGCTCTTCATTGTGGCGTTCTTTTCGTGGATCTACTTCAAACGATCTGTCGACAACGACCGCCGCATCGCCGAAGGGCGTCCGCTGTTTGAACAGGAAGACAATGAAAAAGTCCTCGTGTGGCCCGACCTGGTCTACACCGAACTGATCTGCATGGTCGTCGTGACGGCGGTACTGATCTTCTGGGGAATTGCGCTGCAGGCTCCGCTGGAAGAACCTGCCTCGTCGATGAAGACTCCCAATCCTTCGAAGGCACCGTGGTACTTTCTTGGCCTCCAGGAAATGCTGGTCTACTTCGACCCATGGCTGGCCGGCGTGGTTCTGCCGAGCATCATTCTGGGCGGGTTGATGGCGGTACCGTATATCGACTTCAATCGCCTCGGCAACGGCTATTACACCTTTAAGCAGCGTTCGTTTGCAGTCACGACGTTTCTGTTCGGATTCCTTCCGCTCTGGGTAGCATTGATCGTTCTCGGCACGTTTCTGCGAGGCCCCAACTGGAACTTCTTCGGAATTTACGAGTACTGGGATGTGCATAAGGTCAAGGCGGCTAACAACGTAAATCTGAGTGAGTATTTCTGGGCGTTGCCGGGGCTGCCGGGGATTCCCCGAGGGTCGGGTGTGCTGGATATTCTGCTGCGTGAGTCACCGGGGATTGTCTTGACATTGGGTTATTTTGCACTGCTGCCGCCGGTTTTGGGGCTGACGCTGCTGCGGAAGTATTTTGTCCGCATGGGCGTCATGCGGTTTCTGGTGTTTTCAAATCTCATCCTGTGGATGGCGATTCTGCCGGTCAAGATGCTGCTTCGCTGGGCGTTTTCGCTGAAGTACATCGTGGGTATCCCGGAATACTTCTTCAATATCTGAGTTATCATGCCAGCAAATGACAGTTATTTCTGGAATCAGAAGACGCTGAACGTCGTCTTCGCCGCGAGCAGCGTGATCATGCTCCTGTCCACGATTCTGATGATGAAGCAGGATCAGACGGATGAATGGCGCGAATATCAGCGCACGAATTTCAAGTTGGAGGCCTCCGTCCGTGAAGCAGATCTCCGGGCGATTGAATCCCCGGAATTTGTCAGTCAGCGCGAGGCCATGACGCTGCAAGTTGCCGATTCAGAAAAGGCTCTTGAGAAAGTCAGGGCAGATCAGTCCGGACTTTTTGATCGCCAGATTTCTGAGCAACGGGAGGTTGATCGACTTGCCAATCAGTTGAAGTTCGAGAATTCGATTCGTGACGAAGCAAGTTCCGATAAGGGTCTTGCCACGACGCGTGGACTGTCCTCAGACGTCGCTGCGGAGAGGCTTGCCGAATTCAATCGTCGCCAGGCAATCTGCGATGTCACCAAAAAGCAGCTCGATGACGCGGAAGAACGACTGAAGGCGACGACCAAAGAAGTCAAATCGCTGACTGCACACCATGACGAGCTTGTCGCAGCACTGGATAAACTGAACAAGGAAGCGGAGCGTGTTCGGGCGGCCCTCGAAAAAATCCAGCCGACTGGAACCATCTCCAGCTGGAAGCGTGCGATGATGGAGCTTCCGATCATCGATGGTTTCAACTCGCATCTCAAGATCGTTCAGGACTGGATGCCGAAGCTCAGGCAGACGCTGGGAATGGCAAAGATCGCGCGGTTTGACCGCTGCCGGACCTGCCACCAAAACATTGACAAGACAGCTGGAAGCGGGGCTCCGGCGTTCCCTGAAGGACATCCGGAAACCGGCAAAGTGGCTGACTGGGTCAAAGAACAGAAGTTTCCTCAGCCGTTTTCCACGCACTCCAACACGGCTCTGTTCTGCACGGCCTCAAGTCCTCATCCAGTTGCAACGTTCGGCTGCACGATCTGTCACGAAGGGCAGGGTTCGGGTACCAGTTTCGGAAACGCAGAACACACGCCTGACAATCCCCACGAGTCCCACGAATGGCATGGTGAGCACGGTTATCATGCGAATCACTTCTGGGAGTATCCGATGCAGCCGTCCCGGTTCGCCGAGTCAACGTGCATCAAGTGTCATCACGGAGTGACGGAGCTGGGTGTCAATCCGAAATTCGGTGCCTCAGCTCCGAAAGTCTATAAAGGCTTCCAGCTGATTCAGAAATACGGCTGCTTCGGGTGCCATGAAATCAACGGCTTTGATGCGGGAGTTGCCATCGGCCCTGACATGCGAGTCGAGCCGACGACGGCTCAGGAACTCGCCCGCATTGCGTCCGATCCGACTCAGGTTGCCGGGAAGTTCCGAAAGGTCGGCCCAAGCCTCCGGCATATCGCCGCCAAGACGACTGCACCGTGGATTCAGTACTGGACAGAGATCCCATCACGATTCCGACCGACAACGAAGATGCCGCAGTTCTTCGGCCTGGACGAACACCTGCCGGCTGGTGACGTTGCCCATACGAAGCAGCTGGAGGCCGTGGAACTCGCAGGGATCGCAACGGTCCTGCTGGGAAGTTCACAACCGATTGAACTGCTCGTGCCGAAATCCGGATATACAGCAGATGCCGCCCGCGGCAAGCAGTTGTTTTCTGAACGCGGCTGCCTCGCATGTCATCAGCACAAGGCAGTTCCCGGAAACAATACTGACTTCGGACCGAACATCAGCGATATTCATCAGAAGATCCGACGGAACGCCGACAATCCTGCATTCAGCGACTGGCTCTACAGCTGGATTCGCGAACCGCAGCGGTATCATGCACGGACAAAAATGCCCGACTTGTTTCTGGATGCTTATCTCGATGCCGACGGCACAACAGAGATTGATCCGGCTGCCGACATCACAGCCTTTCTGCTGAGTCAGGGCGACGCCGGGCAATTCCCGGTTGCTGAGGTGGATGATGTCCGGCTGAATTCACTTGTGCAGCTCTTCCTGAAGAAGTCACGTTTCAGTGAAAAGGCTGCAGACGGGATCATCGCGTCGGGCGCGTTTCCGCAGAAGAAAGCGGAGGTCATTGGCGATGAAGCGGCGCTGGCGTCTGACAACGGAACCGCGGTGACCGACCCCGCAGAATGGCGCCAGAAAAAACTCGAATACATCGGACGAAAGTCGATTTCCCGCTATGGCTGCTATGCCTGCCACGACATGCCGGGTTTCGAGACCGCTCGTTCGATCGGCGTGGCACTCCAGGACTGGGGGCGGAAAGACACCAGCAAGTTGGGCTTTGAACACGTCGAAGAGTTCCTGCATCACCACGGGGAGGCTCCGGGCAGCGAACATGCGTCAACCGCTGAACGCGTGGAAGCGGCTCATGAAATGATGCACGCAGGACTCGACAAAAACGGTCAGGTCGCTCCCGAGAAAGTGGCCAGCGAAATGTCGGCTGCGTTCTTCTACG
>JANNGQ010000021.1:0-8663 GCA_031403975.1 Planctomycetota bacterium | reverse complement strand
ACCAGATGTTCGCGCTCACCGGCCTGCTGATGCACTACCGCTTCGCCGGGGTCGACTGGCACGCCGGCGGGCTCTACTTCCTCACCATCGCGACCGTCCTCTCCGTGTGGTCCGGGGTGGACTATCACGTGAAGATCTTCCGGGCCGTGCGCCTGGCGTGAGCGCCTAGGGCAGCTCGAACTGGACGACGACGCTGTCGGTCGAGCCGAAGGCCGAGCTGGCGCTCGTCCGCGCCACGCCGTCGATGTACAGGGTCACGGTCAGGGTCGTGCCGGCGACCGTCTTGTTGAAGACGCCCTGGGCGATCTCGGCGACGCCTTCGACCCAGATCGTCGCCGGCGGGATGCCGTTCTGCACCAGATAGTTCTCGTTGATGCCGCCGACGCTGGCGTTGAAGAGCGAGACCGGCTCAGCGGTCACGTCGATTGCTGAAAACATGACGTCATTCTCAAGCCAGTAAATTGTGGGAATCCGAGATGTCGCGATCGACAGGTCAACAAGCCAGTATTTGGGCGTTATTCCGTAGTCACATTCCGCTCCTGCCTGAATACCAGGACCAGTCAGCCAAACCGTTCAGCAAGCTTGCATTTGGAAGCAGCAACTGCGTCAATTTGTTGGTACTTTTTGACGTTGACCGATCGGGAAACGCATCCAGTTCAGGTTTCGCGGACAGCAACGCCATGCCGTCACGTCGTGCAGATCGGGTTTCGTCATTAGAGGCGGGAAAACGGCCGGGTATTACCCCGCATCCGGGGAAAACCGGCCGAAGCATCGCAAGTCAACTCTCACGATCCGTCCCGAATTCTGCGACAATGCCAAACGGCAGATTCCGCCGACGTGTCACAAGCCCAGTGTTGCCCGATGTTTATCGCAACAGCATGTGTACATTGCTTTGCTGGCTGACCAACTCAAGACGTATTGACCCGTTTTCGCATTCCTCATAATGTCCCGTTCGTTGCGACGGAATCGTAGAACTTTCCTGAAGCGACTTAATCAACGCTAATCGCCCCCGGAAGCAGCTGGAGTCCTCCGCCCCCCTTGGGATTCGCTGCTTCCGGGATTTTTTTCGCCTGCGATGCGCATTTTATGAACTGGCGAATCACTGCGATACCTGACGCTGCTGCGGCTCCGGAGCAGCCATCTTCGACGGAGCGGCGGCAAGCACGAGTGGCGCGCTGGGCAGCGCTGCTGATGCTGGGATGGATGTTTCTCCCGGTGGTCACGGGACGCGTCTATATATGTGATGATCTGCTGAATTATCACCTTCCCGTTCGGCAGTTTTACGCTCAGTGTCTGCAGAATGGTGATGCGTTTGACTGGATGCCAGGGCTCTTCAGCGGGTACTTTCTGACGGGCTCCGGTCAAGCCGGAACGTACCATCCGTGGCACTGGCTGCTGTATCGGTGGCTGCCGCTGGAGACGGCGTTCAATCTGGAGATTCTGAGTAGCTATCCGTTTATGCTGTGCGGTATGCAGCTCTTTCTCAGGCGGCAGCTGCAGCGCCGTGATGCTGCCTGGCTTGGTGCGGTTGTTTTCACTTTCAGCGGCTTCTGCACTCTGCATTTCCTGCACCCGAACGCCGTGGCCGTGGTGTCGCACATCCCGTGGCTGCTGCTGGCACAGGATGTGATTCTCCGGCGACGCGGTAGCGGGCGCATCTGGGTGATTGCCGCAGAATCCGGGATCGCACTGCTGACGGCGTCGCAGTTGCTGCTCGGCTATCCGCAATATGTCTGGTACTCGTTGCTCGCAGAAATTGTGATTTGCCTGAGTTGCGGCGACCGGTCGTGGCGGGGCTGGACAATGATTGGGTTCTTGAAGGTACTCGGATTGGCGCTTGGAGCCGTCCAGATTCTGCCGTCAATGGACGCGCTGTGGGAGTCGGATCGGACTGACCTGCCAGCGGAGTATTTTTTTCAGTTTCCTCTCACGCTGCCGGACTTGCTCCAGTGCATCGGGCCGTATCTCACGCAGACACGTGTGTTCAGTGTTCATACCCACGATCTGGGATTGTACTGCGGGGCGGTTCCGCTGTTGCTTGCGATCGTCGCAGTGGTCCCATTCCGAAAAGCGAATCCGCTGTCACCGTTGATGAGATCGATGATCATACTGCTGGCTGTTTCCCTGTGGTTATCATTTGGAAAACCCGGCGGTCTGTACCTCGTACAGACCTGGTTACCGCTGGTCGGGAAGTTTCGCCGACCTTCGAGGATCATAGTGCTGATGCATCTTGTTACTTCAATACTGGCTGCGATCGGATATTTGCGAATTACAGAAATATGTGAATCCCGAGTATTCCGGCTCCCGAGGATTGTCCGCTGGATTCCGTGGTTCAGTACGGCGGCCGCCGCAGGTGTATGGTACTTCCAAAGCAGTAAAGCCGCATCATGGGTGCTGCTGCTGATCGGGCCCATCCTCTTTCTGCTGGCATATCAGATGCTCAAGGACTTGGCACGCGGCAAATTCAGTGCCGCGTTCATGCTTTTCATTGCAGGGGATCTCGCGGCATACGGATTTACGTATGAGGCTCTACAGAACACCGCTTCGATGCGAGATATTCTCGCCGCGCTGGAAGTTCCGCCCGGAACATATGACGATGGTCGGATCGTTGCGGAAACACAGATTTCAGACCGGCCCGTCGGATTTGAAGGCAATGAACTGCTCCTGCTGGGCTGGCGGCAGGCGGACGGCTACGACGGGTTGCTTCCCAGGACATGGCTCCTGAATGAAAACACCAACCTTGATGGACTTCGACTGTCAGGCGTTCGCTGGATCATCGCCAGAGGGAGACATCCCGAAATACATGGATTGCTGGCAACAGCAAACAAGCGATGGCTGGAAGTCCCCGATCCACTGCCTCGCGCCAGACTCACCAGCCGCCTGCAATTTATCGAGAATCCCGAAGAGGCGGTTAAGCGTCTCTCAGCAGACGGCCCGACGATCATTGACAATGAACTGCTGTTATCTATCGAGGTACAGCCTCTTGCGACTGGTGTCGATAAAATGCCGGACACTGCAGGCTTCCGCACCGACCGACCCGGTCACATTGAAATACACACAGCAGCCAGTGCTCCATGTCTGATCGTTCTGGCGGAGCGATTCTCCTCCGGCTGGAAGGCTACCGTGGATGGCAGGCCGGTCGCCGTACATCGCGCTGAACTTGACTTCATGGGCTGCGTCGTACCAAAGGGAATCTGCGTTGTCAGGTTTCTCTTCGAACCCGACAGCTTGTCTAATGGGCACAGGATTTCACTTGTGGCGCTGATTGCAATCGTGGTCTACATTGCGGCACGCTGGAAATCGATCAATTGACAGGTCATGTGACTATCCTGAACAGCCACGCACCCGACAAAGGGGCACTATTTCGCGGGAAAACGCTCACTCAGCTATCTGCAGACAGTCCATCTCAAAAACACGGCAGATAGTTTTCCCGCAAACATTGATTCCGTCACTTCCGGGGAAGCCGGGCTGGGTCTTCCGGGTTTGGAGTGGGCGATTCTGATGGCTGCCGGGGCGTGTTCAGTAGGTAATCGTGGCTGTCGCCGATTGAAATCTGATTCGTCCGGATGTCGGAGGAAAACGTGCGTAGGCAAAGACATCAGAGGATTTGTGGTTCAAGGAGGCCATTCGATGCATCAGCACTCGACTCTGGCACCGCGAAACCGCATACCACGAAAGCGGCGTCCATGCCTCAATGAATCCACAATCGCAACTACCTCAGATTCCTGTCTGCCCCATCCCGACCGAGCCCCCCCCTCCTATTTCTTGCCGCCGGCAAACAAGCCGAAAAGTCCGCTCTTCTTCTTGGGCTGTTCTTCCGCCTGCTTCGCAGATGAGTCATTCGAGCAAAGTTGCCGCACCATATCGTTTAGGCTCCGCGTGAGTCTTGCCTTTGGTGAAAACTGACAAAGCGGGATTCCATTATTGCGCGCTCCGACCATCGTGGCGTAGTCATTCGGAAGCTGCCAAAAGACAGCCCGCCCGATTGTTTCCAGTGCCTTATTCAGGCTTATGTCGCTGTCTTCCAGACCCATGCGATTGACTACGATCTCGACCTTGTCTTTGACTCCAGGAAAATGCTCCATGAACTGCATTATGCGAACGACGTTCCGCAGGCATGAAAGGTCCAGCTGAGTCACCAGGACGACCTTGTCGGAGACTTCCATCACCGACATGTCGAGCCGACCAAAGGATTTGCTGACATCTACAATCAGATGCGAAAATGTGGCCTTCAGCAGTGCAAGAATGCGCCGCAGGTCATCCGGTTTGATCGGTTCTCCGGATTCCATTTCGACTGGCCGCGGCAGCAGATAGATGCCGCATTCGTGTCGCGTCAGTGAACGTTTCAGAAGCCCATAGTCGAGTCGTGAGATATTGTCCGCAACGTCGCTGATGGTGTATTCGGGAATGATATCCAACCACACGTCAGCATCCCCCAGCGTGAGGTCGAGATCGATGACCACGGGTGAATTGCCAGGGTCCTGCGCCAGCGAAGCTGCGGCATTGACGACCAGCGCAGTGCTGCCGACTCCGCCACCAACACCGGCGACAGTGATGATCTTGCCGACGCGCCCCGCTCCTTCACCGGAGCCTCCTCCAAGTGTTCCCCGAATGCGGTCCAGTGCTGCAATGAAGTCGTCCAGCTGCAGCGGCATGTTCAGGAATTCGCGGGCACCGTTCCTCATGGCCTGCAGAATCAGGCTGCCTTCCTGAGAGGAACTGACCACGAGAACGGCGCAGGACGGTAGTGCGCGTGACACCTCGCCGGTCAACTGCACGCCACGGGCAAAATTCGCATCCACGTTGATAAGTGCAATATCCGGCTGAGTCTGCTGCGCCACGTCCATGAAGAATTCATAGCGCGAACACTCGGCTTCAAGCCAGACAGTATCAATCCCCAGCAGCATCGATTTGAGCGAACTGCGAGTGCGCTCATCCGGGTCAACGGTTGCAAGTCGCAGCACGCTTTTCATGAATCATCTCGTCACAATTACCATGAACGGAAAGTACGAACAAAGGGCAGTCGACGATTGTTCCGTGATTACTGTAAATAGCTGATTATTCCTACCTCATCGTTGGTGAAATCAGGCCCGACACGACCGAGTGTGTCCTTCCACGGCGGGGTTTCGTCGTTGCCGATTTCATTCCGGTTTCCGCGGCGGGAATGGGTAGAATACGAGGCCTGGTGACGGGGGCCACTTCAAGCCCGGTTGTCGGCTGAGACGAATCGACGGCCCCGATCGGCGCGCAGGTTTCGGATGGACAATGGCCGCGTCCGGGATCTGTGCAGCGCGGATACTGCGGACACCGACGCCCCGGCATACAATTCAGGCACGGATTGCAGTCCTCACCGAACTTTGGTACTTCCAGAAGTCCGTCCGCGAAGATCTCTCGGTCGACCGGCATGTCGGTGGACTGGCCAGGTCCTCCGACAGGCACTTGTCCCGCCTGCATCGGTGCAACGAGTTCCGGAGTTAATAGTATTATT
Source organism: Planctomycetota bacterium (assembly GCA_031403975.1). Lineage (GTDB taxonomy): Bacteria > Planctomycetota > Planctomycetia > Planctomycetales > Planctomycetaceae > SXXK01. The sequence continues at coordinate 3,175 of JANNGQ010000021.1, read as the reverse complement.
AGCTCTGTCTCCGATTCTTCATAAGATTTGCGGCTGAAAGCAGCACCGATCCAAGGCAATTCGCCAATAAAGGGCAACTTCTGAGTCGTCGCATTTTCGCGCCGGGAAATCAATCCCGCAATGACCAATGCTTCACCGAAGTTCATCTCCACCTGGGTGTTGGCACTGTTCGTCTTGAATCCAGTCGCGGTAGTGCCCCCGATCGTCACGGTGTTTGCAAAGTCACGGTCGCGAATCGTGGCCTCAACCTCCATGCGGACTCGGCCGTTGCCGAGAATGTACGGAACCGCATTCATCACAATTCCGTACTCCTTGAACTCGATGCCGGTTGCTCCAAGACCCGCCGCGACTGGGATCGGCGTTTCACCGCCGCTGAGAAAGTTGGCCGGACGTCCGTTATGAGTGACGATCATCGGGGTGGCGTTGGACTTCAGCAGTCCTTCCTCGACCATCGCCTGCACGAAACCCTGAAAGATGCCGTTGGGACGGGTGAAACCATACGTCACGCTTGAGTTTGAAAACCCCGAAAGCGTTGCCGTCGCTCCGGCACCAGTGGCTGTCAGACCAGTCAACGGCGTTATCGGCCCCGGAGTGGATATAAGAAATCCGCCCGGGCGGATCATGGCGAAGTTCATTCCCAGCCGGCGGAGTTTCGAACGCTGTACCTCAAGCACCGTACACTTCAGCAACACCTGCTGAACACCGCCGGTCTTCATGTGGTTGAGTACAGTCGGATAGAACTCCAACGCAATTGCCTGGATCTCGCTGACGTGTTCCGGTTTCGAAACCCATCCATCGAGGCGGACAGAAGATTCGCTGATTTCTTCAACGGTGATTGAGTCGTTCGGATAGAGCCTCTGAATGAACGACTGCAGATGCCGCACGTCGCCGCGGACGAGGATCTCGATACTGTAGCTGAGTTCATTCTCGTCCACGATCGTGACAGTCGTCACTCCGGACTTCAGTGCATAGACGCGGAACTGATTCGGTGTTCCCTCAACGGTCTGCACCGTGACGATTTCCTCGTCAAAGTCCATGACGCGTTTGATGCGGGATGTATGCTCGATGAAGATCGAGAACCGCTCAAACAATGAGATTTCGTTTCTGCCTTCCCGAACCCGATACAACGGCGATGAGCCACCAGGCTGGCAGCTTCCGTCCGGTGACAGTATCAACAGACAGACAATGACCAGAGCCGTCTTGGCGGCGAATCGAATCGAGAGCATCCCTGCACCCCTAAAATGCTGAAAAGCGACGTCTCGCAAGAACCGCGAATCGTCGCATCCCCAACGCAAAACGCGCTCCGCGCGATCAAACAATAACTGAGCCCGGTCCGCTTGCTGCTTTCCGTCGCATCGCCTGGTCCGGAACTGATCACCTTGTTTTCAACAGATCCCAAACACTCCAGTCTGCTGAGGAAGCAGCAGGCATCTCCGCTTTGGCAATCTCCGGAATCTCAATCGATTCCAGTCGCACCGTTTCCCCTTCGTAGATTTCCATCGTCCAAGTGTTCTTCACAGCGACTTCCGCTACAACGACTGGCTCAGAGCCACCCGGATCGCTTGACTTGGCACCCATTTCCCGACCGATCAACTCGTCCACGGACATCGCCGCGGATGTCGCCAAGGTCGCATTGGCTGTCCTCTCAACTGCATTCTGTTCCGGTAAGACGTCCGAGTCCATTCGGTCCATGACCGACGGAGCATTCCTGTTAGATCCCATGAAGGAACTGGTGAGAAACTCCTGAGAAATCTCTGTCTGTCCCTTCGCTACAGCGTCACCGCGTCGCATCATTGTCGACAGTGTGCCGACCTTGGTTGCCAAAGTAACGGCTTTACCCTGTTCCGGTGTGACCAGTAGCGAAATGTTCTTTGCTGCCGCATCTCCATCTTTATCAATTCCGTAGACGCGGGAATCTACGGCAAATACTTCAACAAATTCCAGAACCGTAATCGTTTTCTGCTGACTGGTACCCGACGTCGAATCACTGAAAGTCAGCAACAGGTCCACACGATACCCCGGCCGCAGCATTCCGCTGTGAGACGTGGTCGCATCGACTGGGATCGTCACAGCGGCCATACCTTGAGGAAGGTTGGCCATAGCACCCAATTCACCTTTTTCCGTCAGTTTCGCCTTCAAAATCCAGTCACCCGGCATGACAGGCACCATTAGTGCCCGTTCGGCTACGTCTTCCATCGAAGTGATCGCACCTTCCGGACAGGACGTTGCCGGCACGGCGACAAATCTAGTGTTGACATCGTCCAGTCGGTCTCCCGGTTGAATCAGAGCGTTTGCACTCAGAACCTGTATCGTCTCTTCAGTTTTCGGCCCCTTCTGATTGAGTGCCTGCCGCACTCCAAGCATTGCCACAAGTCCGCATCCAACAGCCACGACCAACAGAATTAACGGTTGATTTCTCATGATGGAAACTATCCTCGGAATGATGTTCGTCTAGAGACTCCGTCCGGAATCGGCAGTCATCAGCGACTTCAGCCTGCTGACGGCAGAACCTGCGGAATTATCTATTACGGAACAATCACTCCATGCCCCATCAGCATCTTCATCGGCAGAGAGCAAAACTACGCTTCACCGAATGCTGATGGGATTGCCAATCTCTTAAATCTCGTGGACCCGACCCGCACACCGGATTGAATCCTGGACCAGCCCCGACACGCTAGAAGCCCCACGGAGCCGGTCCACCGATCTACTTCGGATCGGTATCTTTAGTGTCATTCTCAGGATCAGATCATTCCGTTGAAAACAAAGTATCCGATCGTCCCGACGCAGATAGGAATTCCATAGGGCAACAGCAGCATCCGGGGCTTCCGCTCGGCAGCGATGCGGGACAATTCTGTCGGGTTATGAACAATCATCCATTCACTCAGAATGAGAAGGCCATTCTCGTAGTGATGCTTCATGTTCCTTGTCCAGAGCATCATGAACACCGCCATTATGGCACCCACGACTGTGGAAACACAGAAGGCGGCGAATGTGATTTCCCAGCCCAGCCAGGCTCCGATACCTGCCATCAATTTGACGTCGCCGGCCCCCATACCGCCGACAGCATACAGTGGAAGCAGTGTCATGAAGCCGACACACATTCCCAGAATCCCGGAACCAAATCCGCCGATACCACCAATGCATGTCGAATAGACCAGGCCGGCAAGAATCATCG
>JANNGQ010000020.1:0-2654 GCA_031403975.1 Planctomycetota bacterium | reverse complement strand
CCCCAAGAACTGGTAGCGAATCCTGACTCGGTTCGACGACATCCGGACTGCTGACGACAGCCCTGAAGAGACAACTCTTCAGGGCTGTTTTTCATTGAAGATTCAATGTCCCGCGGGTCCATGACCCCGGTCAGTTCAACTGCCTCGCCGAGTTGATGCTGATCGCCCGGTTGTATCCCCGAGTTACAAGCAGCCACGAACCTTCAGGCGTATACGAGTTCTCGACTGGGCCTCGGAAAATCACCGATCAGTTGCGGTTCTTCGCGGAACGTCCAACCCTGCTTGGCAAATGTCGTTCCCCCGGTACCGACGCCGTTTCTCATGATATTCAGGTGCCCTTTGATTTCGGCCGATGTGGCCTTGCGCGGACCGACGGCAGTGATCACTCCGGCGGGAGAGGCTGCCGTGGCTGCGGAAATGTCGAATCCCCAGTACGTGGGCTCCAGAATTGTGACTCGCATGCGGTTCACCACGGCGATCGACAGTATCGCCCGCCATTGGGTCAATGCCCCCTGGGCGGCCGTCGGAGGATTACGTCCGGCCGCATCACTGAACTGCTTGCGGCGATCGGGAACGGCCCTCAGCTCCAACTGCGTCCAGTAAAACGGACGGTCATCGTCCGGCGTACAGGCATCAACGCAAAATGCGTTGGGATTGGGACCGATCGGCTGGTTATCGCGATTGACGGTCTGCACGAAGGCCAATTGCGATCCGCGTCCGCCGTTGCGATGCATAATCATTGTGCTGCCACCGGCTTGCACTGCCGTGGCGAGTCGGACATTATTCTGTTTCGTTGTCGCAACCCACGGAATGGGGATCATGATGGTGTCCCCGGGTCGTGCATCTTCATGCCTCGCGCGCACTGCCCGCAGACCAATGTTTTCGTGTTTCGCCCAGATCGCGCCGACATCGGCCGCCGTGTGTCCGTATTCCACTATGAGACTGACTACCGTCTCTCCGCGCCGGATTACCACGTCCTCGTAATACATAATTACCTCCTGCCAGGAATTGACCCAGGGATGCCGTCCACGAATGGGATTGAAGCGAATTGCTGTCGCCACATGAGCGGCAGCGTTGCATCAATTCTCATGACTCGTGCGCGCAAGTTTCCTGAAATCCGCAAGGAAATTCGGGAATTGGCAGACGCGCTGTGGGCGAATAGGCGGGACAACGAATGGCGTGGACTTTCGCGCGTTGACTGTCAGCGGCACGGCGCTAGCCGCCGGTTTTTCGCGGCTTTGTCACGAACAGACACCGGTGGCTAGCGCCATTCCGCTGACTAAGTCCACGCGATTCGGAAGTGCGAACGTGATTACGTTCCGCAGATTCAGTTTTCGACCACGACCAGGACTATTGCGTGGCGGATGCGGCCCCGGCAGAAACCGACGGCGCGGCGGTCTTTGGCACGTCGATTGATTTTGGTTTGTTCACCATCACTAAAGCCATTCCGGCCGCCGCGACGCACAGACCAATGTAGAATGAAGCCCCGGGTGCTTCAAACTTCTTGCCGTGGGCGAAGATGGTGATGGATGCAATGGTGTTCACGATCGGAGCCCCGGCAAAGACCAGCGGCGCAACGATCAGCGGACCGACGGCTGGTCCCAGCGTTGACACAGCATCTTTGGTGGCAAAGATCACACAGAGAGCTCCGACGGCCCCGGAAATCCCGGCCAACAGCCCCCAAGTCAGGCTCGGCAGGTTCCAGTTGAGTGCCTCGGGATTCTTGGCCGTCGGATCGTTTTTCAACAGGAAGATGAAAAGGCAGGGCACCAGCACGGCCACCAGAAAGTAGGCTACACCGACCATCAGAAATGCTCTGAGGTTGCTGCCCAGCTTCGATGTGGCTTCATGCACCAGCGGAACGTACACGCCCCACGACAGGGCGGCACCGGCGATGAAGGCGAGTACGGTCCACTTGATGTTCATACAGATGACTTTCGTTGGAATGCCGGACCACGTGGTCAGTGTCCGTCTTTTTCGCAGTGGATCCGGTAGTCGGAATAGGAGAGCAGTTGTCCGGCCTGATTCGGCTCGGTCATACGAATTCTGGCGATCCATGCTTTCTCGAATGGGCTGTCACTCAATAACGACAGGTTGTCCGGAAGGCCCTCGTTGACGGCAATGACTTCGCCTTTGACCGGAGCGTAGACTTCGCTGACGGCTTTGACACTTTCGATTTCTCCCATGGATTCGCCAGGAGAAAAGTGGCTGCCGAGTTTTGGCAGTGCCAGGTACACGATATCCGTCAGCAGTTTGACGGCGAAATCGGAGATCCCGATTGTCGCGACGTCTCCCTCGACGGCGACCCATTCGTGAGTCTTTGCAAAACGCAGATCAGAGGGATTCATCAGTTCTATACTCCGCGCGGTTCAGAATGACACAAACGCCACCGGGCTTGCCCGTAATGGCATTCAATTTGAAACCCGAAGCATCAGTTTTTGAGTTTCGCATTTCATACCAACCCGAAGCGCCAGCGAGGAGACTGACTGGACTTTTCATCCACTGCGAAAAGTTCCTCGCTCGCGCTTCGGGTTCGTGTTTGTCGACGACAACATCAGCGCCAATCGCCACCTGCAGTTCGCACGAGGAACCACGAATGAACACAAATCGAATGCTCAGAATTCGTGTTCATCCATGTCGATTCGTGGTTCAAC
>JANNGQ010000019.1:0-5081 GCA_031403975.1 Planctomycetota bacterium | reverse complement strand
GGGAGCGACAAGAGATGTGCTTGAGCGACAAAAAAAGCTCTTCCACGAACGAGCGCTGCCGGATCTGGGGCACAATATCAAGTGCGGCAACTCACTGATCGAGAATGACTTTTACCATGGTGAGCAACTGAGCCTTTTCGGCGCCGAAGAACAGTACCGCGTAATTGCCTTCGACTGGCAGACAGAATTCAAGACTATCATGAAGTCTGGTGGTTTCGACGCCGTCATTGGAAATCCCCCATACGACGTGCTCGAAAAGGACCGCGGCGAGTCTTCCTGGCCTCATGCAGCCCTTAGTGACTACGTCCGTGTAAAACCGGCGTACGAAAGTGCTCTCGGCGGCAAACTGAATCTATTTCGATTCTTCGTTGTGAGGTCATTGGAACTCGTTCGTGTAGCTGGGCGTTTTGGAATGATCGTCCCGCTGGCATTACTTGCCGATATCTCATGCGCCAAGACGCGCCGGCATCTTTTTCAACGCACGGAAAGTCTTGCAGCTGACTGTTTTCCACAGAAAGACAATCCAAAACGCCGCGTGTTTCTCAAGGCGAAGCTGTCAACCGTAGTCCTTGCCGGAACGGCTATCGCAGTATCAAGAGACCCACATTCACAACTCATAACACGAGTCTATCCGTGGAACAGTTTCTGTGACGCGCCACGTCGCAACATTGTACGATTTCGCGATGCATGCCTCTTGGACCCGGCAAACACCCCCATCCCGCTTACGGACATGAAGAGCTGGGCATTGTGCCTGAAGATTCACAGTCAGTCGGGAGTGACCCGACTCGCCAATGTCGCAGAATTTGATGTAACGCGAGGAGAAATCAATCAGACAGTTTATCGCAAATTGATTCGTGCAGAGAAGCTAGGAATGAAGCGGCTTCTCAAAGGGGTCGAGATAGGTCGTTTTCGAGAGAATACGTTCCTGAAACAAGGCAAACGTGAGTGGTTCGACGAAGCTGCGTTCCATGCAGCCGGTTTGGAGAAACTTAATGCGTATGAAAGGCGAATCGCAACTCAGCGCATTACGGGGGTCGACGAAAAACTGCGGGTTGTCGCAAGCATCATTGATCCACCGACATACTTCGCTGACTCCACGAATTCGATCACTGTGACGGGTGATGCCAAGCACGGGCTGGAGTATCTGTTGGGGCTCTTGAATTCGAAGTTGTTCCAATGGCGTTTTCGGATCACGAGCAGTAATAACAATGTTGGAACAAACGAACTGCTTTCGATGCCGTTCAGGGCGATCGACTTCTCCAGCAAGTCCGACAAATCGTCATACGAGCGGGTCGTAGAACTGGTGAACCGAATGCTGATTATTCATCGGAATTCCGCGAGACCCAAGACCGATCAAGACAAGACCGTTCTGGAACGGCAGATCGCGACCGTGGACGAGCAGCTCAATCAGCTCGTCTACCAGTTGTACGGGCTGACCGTAAACGAAATATGCATCGTCGAAGAGGCGACTCAACAATAATCCGTAGGAGCCGACTGTCTCAGTTCAGATCCGGAAAGTACACATAGTTGCTGATCGTGCGGGCCAGCCAGGGACGGTGGAGGTATTCCGGCCACATGTGACGAACTCCGATGTCCCGAGAGACATCGAAGTCAACGACTTTGCCCGACCAGCCCTGCAGACGAAAACGATCTTTGGTTGTGAATCCGGTCTTCCCGAGTGCCCGGCTGGAACCGATGCGGCTCAGCGGATAGAGGCAAAGAGCCGGGTCATGACAGTTCCTCAGATTCAGCAGGCATTCCGTGCGGCACAGCGCTCTGTCGTACATCTGTCCCGGATTCAGCCAGTCATGATCGATGGCAGACGCCGCAAACACGCACCGGATGCGCCGGTCTGAGCCGCCTGAAGCGAGATGCCGATAGCCTTCCACAACTCCGCCGCCCGTCAGATGCAGAGCGGAAGCAATCACCCGCGTCCCATGGCTGTGACCCACGAGTGCGATCGGGCATTCGGGAGGCAACTGCTGGATCAGGCTGGCAAGGTAGAATCCGTTACGACTGGCACGGCTCCCGAGAATTGCGATGTCTATGCCGATCAGCGCCGTCAGCGATTCATCGCTCGGCCACGAAAAATAGATCATCTGCAGCGGTCGATCCGGACATCCGCTCCTGATCCATTTCCATGTGGCGCAGGATTCCGGGTAGACGCTGGGGGCGTCCATAAAGTCACCGTGAACCACGATGCAGACAGGAACTCCGGGAATAATCGACTGCGACAACTCCGCCGGATCCGAGTGCCTGTATCCGACACCCTCGTCGAATCTGACGACGCGCGGACAGTAGACCGGAGAGGACGAATCAAATGACTGAGGCGAAGCGGCTGTGCTGACGATCCAGTATCCCGGAGCTGGCCATTGTTCGAGAGGCGGAACAGAAAGTTCGCCAGGAGTGACGGAGTCCTGCGGAATCGAGGGGACGGGAGGAACCGTCAGCTGCGAATGAGCGTTCGGAGCCGCAATGCAGAGGAGACTTGCGAAGCCGGAGGCGAGGAAAATCCGCAGGCACCGGTCACGCACGGAGGCACAGCCAGCCATCTGATTCATTTCAAGAACAAGGGTTGTGGCTCGTCCGTGAGAATCAGTCTGCAGGATTCTTCCGCAAATGGTGCCGATTGACTCGCGCGGAAAAGCAACCCCGCGCAGAGAATCCAACCATTGTCTGACGTTTCGGAATGCCCGTCAGGGCGAATTGAGGATTCTTCTCAAGTTTGCCGGAAGGCCCGTCAACGATTCGAAAGCGGCAGTTTCTGCCGACAAAGTCGGTACTATGGAAGCATCAAAATCCTGGGGACCCGCATGTCGAAGTATGGTGCCGGGACGGCTCTTTCGAGCGACACCAGCATTCCCAGCCGACCGGGTTTCAGGCTGATGACCTGAGTGTTCAGTACGGCCGCGCCATTGAGCCGAACAGCGACTTGGGGACCGTCAACCAGAATCTCGATTTCGTTCCATCCCGTATTCAGCAGCTTTGTATTCGGAGGCGGGCTGGTGACCGTGGCCAGTCCCGGAACGATCGAAACCCGCCCGAATGCGGAATTGTCCAGAGTCAGCATATAGGCATTCAGGTTCTGTTCCGGCCCGGCACCGAAAATCAGTACGGCCGAAGTTGTGCGTGCCGCCAGCTGCATGCGAATCAGATATCTGCCAGCTTCGTTGGCGGGGTCGAGGAAGCCGACGCCCAGTGGCTGCGAACCGGATTCCAGACGAAAGCGATCCTCTTCAAATGTCCAGAGTGAACGACCACTGTCCGGAAGGCTCTTCGTCCCGTTGCTGGCCTGGACGAAACCGAGTGATTCCTTCGCCGCAAACAGGTCGGCAAACTGCCATCGCTGAAGAATGCGAGTGAGTTCCTGCACCTGGATTTCGGCTACGGCAGAATCGTCGCCGGACAATTCCTCCGCCAGAGTCCTGGCTGTCGCCACATCGTCCGCCAGCAGCTTCGCCAGCGAGCCCCGATCGGCTTTCTTCAGCAGAACATCCGGCAGAGCCAGCAGTGCGGCGGCATCCGCGAATTGCGTTTCCGAAACAGCCAGCAACGCCAGTCGCAGACAGTGCTCGATCGCGGCGTCCTGCTGCTGTGGATTGAGTGAAGCGGGCCGGAATTCCGCGACGACCGTTTTTGCCGCGACAAGCTCATCGGTCCCGTAGCGCTCAGCCCGGATGCGGCTGACTTCCAGAGCCACGTCCGCAGCGCGTCCGCGATCGGCCTGTTCTGCGGCCAGATCTAGCAACGCAAAATCTGAGGCCCCGGGAGTCTGATCATAACATCGTTCCATCAGCAGGCGCGCCAGCACCGCCCTGTCGGTGGCGGCTTTGGCTGCAGCCAGTTCCTTCCGGAAGAGTTCCCGGAGCGCCGTTTCCGCGGCTGTGATCTCCGATTCGGCAGGGACCAATGATTTCGGGGTCGCGGCAATCACGTTGACGACGATGACCGATTCCGGAACGCTGCTGGCGGCGATGCCAGGCCGTGGCCGGCGATTCGGAAGTCCCACATCCAGCCGCAGACGGATCTCATGCCGCCCCGCAGCGTCTGCGGGGATCTGCCATCGAATCTGGCCGGCCTGAAGATCCAGCATCACATCCGGCGGGCTGCCTTCTGCGACGCGGAGCCTGATCAGCCGGGCCGGCAGTCCGGCGGGAGGATTCGGCAGGTCGATCTGCAGCAGCTCACCCGCCTGAGCCCTTTGTTCCGAAAACACGGGCATCGCAATCACACGCAGTGTCAACTGAGTCTCTGCGACAACCCGAGACGTAGACGATTCAACCAGCTCGGCCGTGACTTCGTGCTGCCCCCTCTGATCATGCGTCGGTGTCCATAAGAACTCACCCGTCCGCGGATCAAGCACCATGCCCTTCTGCGCTCCGGTGCCGAGGCGAAACTCGATGCCCGTCCCGTCAGCAACCAACGGCGCTGAAACGAGCGTCAGGGCCAGCGTGTCGTCCGGCTTCACCCATTCCGGTTCCGGCTGCAACAACGAGTACTGAGTCATGACCGGTTCATCGACGGGTGTGGCCTGCACCGGCGACACCGGAGCCAGGATCGTTTCAGACGGGACAGTCTGTGGATTTCGGACCACCGGCGCAATCGGTTCCGGCGGTTCATGCTGCGTGCGGTTGATGAACAGGAACAAGGCCAGCAGAGAAACCAGACCGCTGCCCGCTGCCAGCGCCACAAACCCGGCAGTCCGGCCGCGCTGGGCAGCGGGACGGCGACTGAAGATTGTGTGCCGTTCAACGTCCGCCAGGATCGGCAGCGTCCTGTCAAGAGGCTGGTCGCTTCCGGGATTTGTCGTCATCATCAGGTCGACGGCAGCTCCGCTGTCCATTTCGCGGAGAAACTGCAGATAGCCGGCATCCTGCGGATCAGAGGTCTCCGACGCCGCAGCCAGCTCCAGGATGACCGCATCCTCCTCGCACGCTTCACGGATCGCCGCGCGGAGCCCTTCAATTGTCAGAGGACTGCTGAGAGGCGTCATCGCATCGACCAGTTCCTGAGGCGTCTGAAACCGGCCTGCAGGATCACGCAGCGTCATCTTTCGCAGTACCGCGTCAACGGCGACCGGG
>JANNGQ010000018.1:0-2803 GCA_031403975.1 Planctomycetota bacterium | reverse complement strand
GGAGGCGGAGGTGCAGGACATGTAATGGTTTATTCATACCCATCATGATCGGGCCGATCGATTCGGCTCCCCGCAGGTGGTGCAGTAGTTTGTAGTAGATGTTGCCAGAGTTGAGGTCCGGGAAGATCAGGATGTTGGCGTTTCTTGCCAGTACACCAGGTGGCTGCAACTGTCTCCGTACCGTCGGCAGTTGCAAAACCGGAGGCTCGACCGTTGAGCCAGTCAATCACCGCCTTCGGTGCCAGCGATTCATTATCGCCGCCGACCGTCGGACAACCCTGGGACAGCCCGGTTCCCGGCGAAGCCGAATGCACAACGGCGAAACCGCGCGGTATCCATTCACTCTCGTGCGATCTTGAAATGGAGGGACGATGGCTTTCCTGTTCAATCGGCAATGGCATCAGGTGCTTCGGCGGATCGGCTCCCAGCTCCTGCCGAGGACTCCAGAAGTGTTCTTTGTCTGTTGAACCCGTCCCCGAGTAGTATGGGCTGGATTCATAGACGGCCGGAACTTTCAGGCCCTCAGTGTCGGTTTGTTTCTGCCGGGTCACGGAAACGTGCATCCGGTCACGCTTGCCGTCACCATCGGAATCAAAGCTGGTCTCGACCCACAAGTCGTGCCGAATCCAGTCCTTGTCAGCCTCGAACGCACTGACCGGCTGAGCCTCACCGTCTTTGAACACGGGACCAGCCCTGGTCTGCTCCTGCGCGGGCGATGCCGACGTGTGGACCAGCAGCAATGTGCAGACGACAGCGGCCACGCGAGAGCTGTTACGGAGCGACTCTTGAGTTGTCATGCGGAACCAGACCTGCCTGAGTCGGAACGAGTGGAGATTCGACGAACGGAACGCATCATTGCGAATCCCGCAGTCGCTCTACAACTCTTCACCGCCCGACACGTTCAGAATTTCTCCGGTGATGAAATTCGACTCGAGCAGGAAGTTGACTGCATCGACAAGTTCCTGCGGTGAGCCCGTGCGGCGAAGCGGAATTGTGCTGATCGCCCTTTGTTCATGCCAGTTTGTACGGTCTTCCGGGGGCAGTATCGCGCCGGGAGCAATTCCATTCACCTGGATCAGTGGTGCCAGTTGCAGAGCGAGCGCCTTCGTGACACTCGCGAGCGCGGCTTTCGTGGCGGTGTAGATCACATGATCTGCTCCAGGCCGCTGGGCGCGCCAATCGAGGATGTTGATGATGTGGCCCCGCCGACCTTCGCCCAGCTGACGGATGAACTGCTGCGCCAGAAACACGGGAGCCAGCAGATTGACCGAGAGATGCACATTGCAGTGATAGAGATCGATCCACGGAAGAGCCCGATCCTGAAACACGGCAGCACTGTTGATCAGAGTCGTCACTTCACCAATACTTGCTGCGGCCTCAAAGACCGCCAGAGCAGCTGCCCGGGGGTCTCGCAGGTCCGCAGCCACTGCGACGGCGACTCCACCTTCATTTCGGATACGACTGACCAGGACACCTGCCTCGACCGCAGAAGTCCCGTGATGAACAACAACCGCCATGCCCCGCTGGGCCATCGCGAGCGCAATCTCACGACCGACTCGCCGGGCGGCTCCCGTGACAACAGCAACCTGCCGGTCTGTCGCGGCCTGTGTTCTTACGGAATGTGTCTGCCGTGTGACTTCAGGTGACGACTCAATCGAGCCCGATGGGGTTGGCTCTGGCGGCTCATCGGATGGTGGCTGGGTAGACGCAGTCATGCAGAATGCAAAATCAACTCGGCTCAGATATTTATGTCCCGACCTCGCTCGAACTCAGGAGCGTGTGATTGCGTAGTCCATCAAACACAACAACCCGGACGCAAACCACTCGGCTTGCGAATTCACTGAGCGAACAATAACTGTCACATTCAGACAGCTTGGAGAATAGCTGCGGAGCAGCGGCAGCCCCCTGCCGGTGGCGCGAGCCACAGGTTTGATTTTGCTGTAATTGTCAGCCTCGGAGAGGCGAAAGCAAGCTTTCGCTCCTCTGGAGCTTGAACGCATAGCGATTGTTGCCCGGCGGCTGGCGCCCAATGGCACTCACTTTGTGGAACAATTGTCCCCAATTGTTGATCCGGTGGCAGGCGGAACAGTTGAGACAACTGTTCTACACTGTGGCGAATCCGCCGAACTGAGTGCCATTGGGCTGGCGCCTCCGGCACCGAGCTGGTGCCGCTCTGCGGCTGGAGATCGGCCGCGACCCTGATTTCCTGAACGAACTTTACGCCTCGCCGCTCAGGCTTCGATAAAGTCTGCGAAGAGCCTCACTTTCAATCTGGCGAACCCGTTCCCGGGTCAGCCCCAGCGATTCACCGATTTCCTTCAATGTCTGAGGCTCACTGTCATCCAGACCGAACCGCATCCGCAGGATTGTCGCTTCGCGAGGGTCCATTTCATCGAGCAGACGGGAGACGTGTGTCAGGTTGTCCGAGTTAATCAATTCTTCCTCGGGGCCCCGCGTCCGTTCATCCGGGACGATATCGCCCAGAGTCATTCCGCTCTCCTCCTGTTCCGCCTGCGGAGTGGCGTTGTATAACGTGATCGCCTTCTTGACAATTCGCAGCTTCTTTTTCGGAATCCCCAGTTCGCGGGCGATGTCCTCCGCGGTGGGAGTGGAGTTTGTTTCTTCCGCCAGTTTTGCTGAAGCCCGTCGCCACTTTGTCAGCAGTTCCACCATATATGCGGGAATCCGGATCGTCTTGGCCGAGTTTACCAGAGCCCTCTTGATCGACTGCTTAATCCAGTAGCTGGCGTATGTGCTGAATCGTGTCCCCATGTTCGGATCAAAGCCCTCAACAGCGCGCAAC
>JANNGQ010000017.1:0-3495 GCA_031403975.1 Planctomycetota bacterium | reverse complement strand
GGGATCTCTGCGACGAGCACGGACTATTGCTGATGTTTGATGAAGTCCAGACCGGAATGGGGCGAACCGGAACGTGGTTCGGCTATCAGCAGACAGGAGTACTGCCGGATGTGATCACAATGGCCAAAGGCGTGGCAGCCGGTGTCGCCTGTGGAGCGATGATCTGCCGCGACGAGTTCGCCGCAGATCTGCGTCCGGGAATGCACGCCAGCACATTCGGCGGCAACCCACTGGCGATGGCTGCAGGACTGGCGACCGGCCAGACAATCGAGCGCGAGGGTCTGCTGGAACATGTGGGAGAGTTGGCCGCCATGGCACGGACTCAGCTGGAGTCGATGCAGCAGCGGCTTCCGATTATACGGGAAATCCGCATCTGCGGCATGATGATCGGGATCGAACTGACGGTTTCGGCAACGCCTGCGGTTGCGAAGTGCATGGATCGCGGGGTCCTGATTAACGCCACGAACAGCACTGTGGTCCGATTGCTGCCAGCGATCAATATCAGCGCTGGTGAGCTGATGGAGGGCCTGCAGACGATCAGCGAAGTCCTTGAAGAACTGGCCGGCGAGGCTCAGTAGCCAACTGTTGTCCCGCCGCTCCGCCGGCGGGAATTCGCCCGTAGCTCGTCGTGATGGAAACTCAGGTTGCGAGAACGAAAACCCCCGCCGACGGAGCGGCAGGGCAACAGTATTTGAGTCCGTTGGCAGGAAATTCACGATCAGGCCTTACCTCTCCGGAGCAAAGCTGCCAGAATTTTCCCTTCGCTTTTTTTTCGGCTGAGCCGTTCCGAATCCGGGACAGTTCAGTCTTTTTCATTTTCTGGACTTTCGAGTGGCAATTCGCAGGTCTGCTGCCGCAATATGAAGCATCTCACATCACTGTTTGATCTGACTCCTGATGAACTCCTGTCAGTTCTCGATACCGCCGCAGATCTGAAGGCTCGCTTCAGGAACGGCGACCGTCCTCAGCTGTATCCCGGTCGAGTCCTCGCGCAGCTGTTCGAGAAGCCGTCGCTGCGAACACGGAACAGTTTCGAATCCGCGATAATTCATCTGGGCGGCGGAGGGATCTTTCTGACGACCGCGGAGGCCGGACTGAATGGCCGGGAAAGTCTGCCGGACGTCGCGCGAGTACTCAGTTCCTTCAGCGATCTGATCACAATGCGGACGTTTTCACAAAAGATGATTGAAGAGTTTGCAGAGAATTCGTCCTGCCCGGTCATCAACGGACTTTCCGACGAGCGGCATCCCTGCCAGGCGCTCACAGATCTACTCACAATCAGAGAATCACTGGGACGACTTCAGGATGTCCATCTTGTGTTCGTCGGTGACGGTAACAACGTTTCGATGTCGCTGGCGATCGCCAGTGCGATGACCGGAATGAAACTGACTCTCGCCGCACCGAACGGATTTGAGTTTGAGCCGGGATTTATGAACGAACTGACCCGCCGGTATCCGCGGCACCAGGTAGTCCATTCCCACAGTGCGAAAGCAGCGGTGAAATCGGCCGACATTGTCTATACCGACGTCTGGGCCAGCATGGGGCAGGAAGAGGATGCTGAACGCCGCAAAAAGGCGTTTACGGAGTTTCAAGTAAACGAGACTCTGATGAAGACGGCACCAGAGTCCGCGCAGTTCATGCACGATTTGCCGGCCAAGCGAGGGCTCGAAGTCACGGACGCTGTGATGGACGGCGAACAGAGCATCGTGTTCGAACAGGCCGAAAACCGCATGCACCTTGCCAAAGGATTGTTTGTCTGGCTGCTGGAACAGCGCTGAAGCATGGACTGCGGCAGCCTGCTGCCGCTTTCGAGTTCGCAGCCCGTTGCGGCACTTTGTGGCGGGGATGATTTCTGCTTCGCGCAGCGTTGATCGGTCCGCCAACAGGCTGGCTGATGAAAGCGGCAACCGGCTGCCCCAGTCCAAAGCCATCGTTGGCATTCCTGGCTGGAATCTGAGACAACCCGGTCTCCTGCAAACACGACTGTTCACTGATCGCTGCCTTTTTGGGCGGAGCGAAATGAATCGACGCCGACTGGTGGTAGCCGTTGCTCTGCTCACGCTTTGCTGCACGGCGGTCGCGATGGCGCAGCGGGGTCGCTCTGGGCGATATCGCAGTCTGTACGGTGAAGACGGACGGGTGCAGCGGAATGGAGTGCCTGACTGGAAGCTCGACGAGAACTTCCGGAACGACGTCTTTACTTTTGTCCGCATCCGCTATCAATCGATGGGCCGTTGGGGATGGCAGACGGACTTTCCTGACGCCGATCTCAATTTCTCGTACCGCCTGCAGCAACTCACGTCAATCCACACCGATCCCGACGGTGTGATTCTCGATCTGACCGATCCCCGACTGTTCGACTATCCGTTCATCTACATCATCGAGCCTGGCTACATCTCTCTGGAGCAAGAAGAACGCAAAGCGCTTCGAACTTACCTCATGAACGGAGGCTTCCTGATGGTCGATGACTTCTGGGGCGACGACGAGTGGCAGGGCTTTTACCGAGAATTGAAGAACGTGTTTCCTGAAAGGGAACCCGTCGAGCTGGATCTGGATCACGACGTTTTTCACTGCATCTACGATCTGAAAGAACGTCCTCAGGTTCCTGCGATCGGTTTCGCTCATCAGATGGCCAATGGTGAGATCTATTCGTCTCAGGGTTACGGCACGGAAGAAGTCCATTACAAAGGACTGTTCGACGACAACGGTCGCATGATGGCCATCATCTGCCACAACACAGACCTCGGAGACGGCTGGGAACGGGAAGGCGAAGATCCGTGGTACTTCAAAGAATTCTCTGAGAAGAAAGCCTACCCCATGGGGATCAACATCATTTTCTACGCGATGACTCACTAAGACGAGCGGCAGTAGTCCGGTTAGTGTGGGGATGTTCTTTACTGCGGCTCGCATCGTGCAACCAATCGCCACCGGGCCTGCCCCGGTGGTTCAACGGCTTCTGCATTACTCAGGATTCCGATCTCACAAATGCCAGACACCACAACAGTCCTCACTCCAAATCGCGAACGAGAACTCATCGGCCAGTTGCGGCAGATGCGGAAGCAGATAGACGCTGAGCTGTCGAAGGTCATCGTCGGGCAGAAAGACGTCGTCCGGCAGTTGCTGGTCTCGCTGCTCGCGGGAGGCAACTGTCTGATCACCGGAGCCCCGGGACTTGCCAAGACGCTGCTTGTGAAGTCGATTGCTCAATTGTTCGATCTAAAGTTCAGCCGCATTCAATTCACTCCGGACCTGATGCCGGCCGACATCACGGGCACCGAAGTGCTCGAAGAAGACTCCGCGGGCGGGCGCACGATGCGATTCATTCCCGGACCGATCTTTTCGAATGTCCTTCTGGCGGACGAAATCAATCGTACTCCGCCGAAGACGCAGTCGGCTCTGCTGGAAGCGATGGGCGAACATCAGGTGACCGCCGCCGGTCGCCGATATCCTCTCGAGGAACCGTTTTTTGTCCTGGCGACTCAGAACCCGATCGAG
>JANNGQ010000016.1:0-2889 GCA_031403975.1 Planctomycetota bacterium | reverse complement strand
TTACGCTTCGTGAAGGTCTTGAGGCCTTTCTCATCGTGGCCATCAGCCTTGCCTATCTGCGAAAGAGCGGCCGCCACGACCTCGTGCCAGCCGTCCACTGGGGCATCGGCCTTTCGATCCTCATCAGCATCGGTGCGGCGTTTCTGTTCCAGCGCGCCTCCAATCAGGCGTTGTGGGAAGGGCACGGCGCGCGACCTGCAGGAATCAACGAACCGACGCAGGCCGGCGTCAACGGCACACAAGAAATCCTGCGACGAGTGCATCAGCTTGAACCACGGGATATCTGCATCGTACTGCTGTCCGGCGGAGCCAGTGCCCTGCTGTGCAGTCCCGTGCCGGAGACTTCACTTGCAGACAAGCTCGCCGTAACTCGTGCGCTCGCTGCCAGCGGGGCTCCGATCCACGAACTGAATCTGGTGAGAACACAGCTTTCGCAGGTCAAGGGCGGACGACTTGCCGCCGCCTGCAGCGCTGGTTCGTTGATCGCACTGCTCATTTCGGACGTGATCGGCGATCCGCTGGCCGTGATTGGTTCCGGTCCGACGGTGACTTCGGCGTCTCAGCATGATGAGGCTCTGCAGATTCTGCACGATCGCCGCCTGATGAATTCCGTTCCCGCGAGCGTCATTGCGTACCTTCGAGCGACACAGAAAGATCGGCTCATTCCGTTCCCGACATGCACCGTCACCAACTCCATCGTGGCGAGCAATCGCATTGCCCTGGCCGCGAGTGCGATAAAGGCAAGGGAGCTGGGCTACCCGGTCGAGTCCCTCGGTTCAGAGATTGCCGGTGACGCGGCTACTCATGGTCGAGACCTGTTTGAACGGATGCTGACGGCCAGACGATCCTCGCAGAACGATCGATTGTGCATCCTCAGCGGCGGCGAGCCGACGGTCACACTGTCGTCAGCGACCGTTTCGAATTCATCCGGCAAAGGCGGACGGAACCAGGAACTGATCCTCGCAGCCGTTGCCGCGCATCCCGATGCAGCAGCATGGTCCGGTCTGGCACTCCTTTCCGGCGGTACCGACGGCGAAGACGGTCCGACGGACGCAGCCGGAGCATTCGCCGATGAAGCGATCGTCCGCAATGTTCAACATCACGGTCTGCAGCCAACTGACTTTCTGGCTCGACACGATTCCTGGACGTTCTTCAATACCGTCGACGGACTTCTGAAAACCGGGCCGACTCATACCAACGTCATGGATCTGCGCGTGGGATTGGTTTCGCCTTGACCGGCGCTCGGGGAAAGAACAAATCGCAGGTTTGAACCACGGAATACCCGGCGTTGGCTTTGCCCGCAACCCAGGGAGGAGCGTGAAAGCGTTTTTAACCGCGGATTTCGCGGATTTCACTGATAGACGCAGGGCTGGCTTCGCGCACATCCGAGACGAGTTTTGTTTCAACCGCGGAGGGCGCCGAGGTTCGCAGAGGAACGTAAACGCGGAGTCGACATGGACTTCTCTGCGTACCTTCGCGTCCTCTGTGGTGAATCCTGCTGTTTTCGTTTCACCTGTCCCGGCGTGAATTGTTCGCGCCCTGCGCAAATTCAGAACGTTAGTAGTACGGAAAACACGGAAGGGAACAAAGAAGAGAGCCACTTTCAAGTGGCGTCTGGACCTTACGGCTCTTCGCTTTCCGCTGTTCCTGTCGCTCTTCCGTGTGTTCCGTGTATTCCGTGGTTAACTCTACGACCATTTCCGCTGCCGCTGGTAGATCTCTGCCAGGATGTCTTCGACCGATTTGAATTTTTTGCCTGCGGTCATCACCGTTTCAATGCGTTCGCGAGCGTCCTGAGGATTGTGGCCGACGCTGATGAGCGCCTCAAAGGCTTCGGAAAGCAGATCCGGGCCGACGTCCGCAGCCTCGGGGATATTCGCCGCGATCATCAGCGCGAATTTGGTCATCTTGCGGCGAAGTTTCGCCACGATCCGTTCTGCCATCGCGGGCCCGATGCCAGGCAGAGTGCTCAACTGCTTGACATCCTTCTCTTCGATCGACACGGCGATCTCACGAACAGGTCGCACCATCGCACGCAGAGCTTTCTTGACGCCCAGTCCGTCAACCGAACAGATGAGATCGAAGAACTCCAGCTCAGCCTCGTTCATGAAGCCGATGATGCGAGGCACGAGGCGACCCTGTTGCGGATTTCCTTCGAGATACTCAACGGTCCGCAGGCTGACGTCGGTGCTGATCTTCGACTGCAGTTGTCGTCGCACGATGTCCGGCAGCAGGACTTCGTAGTCAAAGCCGCCGATGCGGATCGTCGCACACGTTTCGTTGAGTCCGACCAACAGGCCGGAGATTCGATTGATCAAGGGACACCTCGGACAATTCGGCGGGAACTTTGCAACGCGAATTGCGGAATGACGATTCTGCCACTGCGGAATTGCAAGAACAGAGGCTCATCACGCGGAGCGTGATGGCTACGTAGCCGCCAAGCTCCAGCCCAAGGTGCTGAAGTGGGGGATCATCGGCGCGATCGTGATGCGTGCCATCATGATTGGCCTCGGCGCCGCACTGCTCGAGCGTTTCTCGTGGATCATTTACGTGTTCGGCGGGATCCTGATCGCTACCGGCATCCGGATGTACCGCGTTAACGCCGAAGACCGGATGGACCTCGAACGCAACCCGATCGTCCGACTGGCGCGACGCTTCCTGCCGATGGTCAAGTCGTACAAGAGTGACAAATTCTTCGGGCGCACCTCAGGCGGCGGCTGGTACGCCACACCGCTGCTGCTGGTGCTCCTGGTCGTGGAGTGGACGGATCTGGTGTTTGCCATAGATTCGATCCCGGCGATCTTCGCGATCACCCGCGACCCGTTCATCGTCTATTCGTCCAACATCTTCGCGATCCTCGGACTCAGGGCGCTCTTCTTCCTGCTCGCC
>JANNGQ010000015.1:0-1837 GCA_031403975.1 Planctomycetota bacterium | reverse complement strand
CGAGTACTCTGGATATCCTGCCGACGCTCTTGTCGGCTGTGGGGATCGAAGCTCCGCCGCATCTCAGTGGTTGCGATTTGTTGCTGTTGTTGAGGGACAGCGTACCGTCTGATCGCGAGTTTCTTTGCGGAGAATCCTTTTCACACGACATTGCGGACATCGACGATCATGAAGCATCACTGCAATACCGCTGGTGCATCGAAGGCAAATGGAAGCTGATTCTGAGCTACAAGAGTCCGCCTGATCGCTATGCATTCATCCACGCAGTCAACGACCGCAGCCCACAGTTGTTCAACATCGAAGCTGACCCGCACGAGCGACAGAACCTGGCGGCCGAACATGATGAGCTGGTTCAGAGACTGTCGGGCCGGCTCAATTCCGTCTGGAATGTGACCAAGCTGTCGATGATGACGACACCTTGAGAACCAGTTTACATCCGTTGCTTTTGAGCTGCCGCTGGTCGACAATCCCGTGTTCGGACGACGTATGCGACCTGCCGGATTCCGCCTGCACTTTCATCCCTTCTACACATGAACAGCAACTGCACATGTCTGATCCCCAGAAAACGGTGTTGGTCATTGAAGATGACCGCGACATTTCGGCGACCATCCAGGGTGTGTTGTCCGGAGCCGGATATCGCGTGCTGGCGGCAAACAACGGGCAGGATGGCCGGAGGCTGATTCAGACTCAGAAACCCGATCTGGTGCTCACCGACATGATGATGCCTCGAATGGGCGGTTTTCCGGTGCTCGAATTTATGGCCGAACTGCCGGATGCACCTCCGGTCATCATGATGACGGCCAACGAAGGCAGCCGGCACAAAGCTTACGCCGAAATGCTCGGAGTCGTGGACTACCTGCGCAAGCCGTTTGCCATGGAAGTCATGCTGGAGTCGATCGCTCGCGCCATCGGCAATTGCAAATCTCAGATGCAGTAATTGTCAGGAACAACTGGGCACGGAAGGACATCGTGATGCTGCACGCCGTGATCATGGCCGGAGGAAGCGGGACAAGATTCTGGCCGCAGAGCCGTCAGAAAACTCCCAAACAGCTGCTGAAGCTGGCCGGTGAGCGCACGATGATTCAGCAGACCGTCGACCGCTGCAGATTGTGGATCGATGCCTCACGGACCTGGATCGTCACGAATGCCGTTCAGGCGGCCATGACGATCGAGCAGCTGCCGGAACTGTCACCGACGAACGTTCTCATCGAACCGGCGGCCCGCAACACAGCTCCCTGCGTCGGTCTCGCCGCCGTTAAGATCCTGCAGGAAGATCCTGACGCAGTGATGTTTGTCATGCCGGCGGATCACGTCATCAGGACCGACAGCGCCTTTGCCGCCGCCGCGCGTAAGGCCGTGGAAATTGTGGGCGAAGACGCTTCGAAGCTGGTGCTGTTCGGAGTCACTCCGACGTTTCCTGCGACCGGTTACGGTTACATCGAACGCGGCGAGCTGATTTCCGAAGCACCGCCGCTCGCTTACGATGTTGTTGCGTTTCGCGAAAAACCGCATCAGAGTCTCGCTGAGCAGTACATTCGCGACGGCCGCTACTACTGGAACTGTGGCATCTTCTGCTGGAAGGCCAGGACTATTGTCGAACTTCTGGCACAATTTGAGCCGGAGATCCATGCGGGTCTGATGCGAATCGCTGATGGCCTGCGCAGCGGTTGCGGTCCCGAGTCCATTGCCGTCGAGTTTCCGAAGCTGAAGAGTATCTCGATTGACTACGCTGTTCTGGAGCGTGCTCGGCAAGTCATAGTCGTGGAAGCCCCGTTTCAGTGGGATGACGTCGGCAGTTGGCTCTCGCTGCCGCGACTTAACGGAGCGGACTCCGACG
>JANNGQ010000014.1:0-1939 GCA_031403975.1 Planctomycetota bacterium | reverse complement strand
TCCATGCTGACGGATCAGCCTCACGACATCCTGAGTCGTCACGCTCCCGGGATTCGTCAGGTTGTAAGTCCCGAACGGAACTCTCATCGTCCAGCATGCGACGCAGGCGTCTGCAAACTCATCAAGCTGCGAGAGGCTGTTAGTGGCCATGAGCAGCCGATCGTATCGCATCATTTTGCTGATGTAATTACGAGGTGAGTCGATTTCATTGAATGGAATCCGCAGTCTCCAGATGAAGCAATGCTGCGCGCCGGAAAGGACCTCCTCACCCAGTGCCTTGCAGCCCGAATAGAAACTGCAGTTGTTCTGGCGAAACGTGAAATTCGGAGCGTCCTCTTCTGTAAACCCAGAACCGTCAGGCATGGCACCCGTGAAAATGCACCCCGATGAAACGTGTCCCCAAGGAGTTCCTGACTGTTCACACGCTGTGCGGATGACTCCAGGCAGGACCGAATTTCCGGCAAGACATTCAGTCCGGTAGATCTCGCATGCATCCACATTGGGACGTCCGGTGTAGCCGGCTGCGTTGATCAAAAACTCGGGCCGAATCTCATTCAACAGTCTGGCCAGCCCGTCAAGTGTGGAATAGTCAGCCTCGCTTCTCGAAGCTACCCTAAACGGAAGACCCCGCGCATTCAGATTTCTTTGGAGTGCGCCCCCGACATAACCCCTGCCCCCGAGAAGCAAAATCATTCGACACCGTGCCGTACATTCGACTGAAGATGAACCGAACCAGCGACGAACTTTCGTCTGCAGCCCGATTCTGTAGCATGACGATGAGCTTAGCAGTTTTCGGAAAGCCAGGCGAGCAGCCTGTTCTCGTCATTCATTCCGACTCCTGAATTATGCCCCTGTCGGCTGGTTCCTGTCTCTTCCTCTCGTCATGCCTGAAACGCAGCCACAAGCGTCGCGGCTCATGCAGGTTTTGTCAGGGGTTCTGAACCTCCCATGACCATTCTGGCCAAAGAACCCGACCTTTTCCCCTCAGATCTGCTCGATCAGACAAGCACTGTCCCCCAGGACGAATCGTGGTTCGCAATGTACACGCTGTCACGGCGGGAAAAAGAACTGATGAGGAAACTCCGACCACTGAACATCGCTCACTATGGTCCGATGATCCAGCAGCGGAAACGATCACCACAGGGACGCATCCGGACCAGCTACGTTCCGCTGTTCACGGGCTACGTATTCATTCGCGGCGGCGAGGTCGCACGGCACAATGCCGTTTCAACCGGCTGCATTTCACGCTGTCTGCCTGTCGTCGACCCGACGGAACTCCTGCAGGATCTCGCCCGCATCCGTCAGCTCATAGAGACCGGAGCCGACGTGCAGCCCGAACCCAAACCTCTCGTTGGCAGAGCCGCCATCGTCAGAAATGGTCCCATGAAGGGCCTGAGAGGCACTATCACCAAAACCCATTCCCTGCACCGCCTGACCGTGATGGTCAACTTTATGCAGCAGGGTGCGTCGGTTGTCGTTGATGAGGCGGATGTGGAACTTGTGTGATGGACCGCCTCCTCGAGACCCTGTCAACATGGCTCGTACGCCGTTAGACTCAACACAAAGTGCCGTCGTGCTGTGATTCAGACATTGAACGGTAGTGGCACCATTGAATCGTCGGCATGGGCGCGTCGCCTCAGAGAGCAGAACATCGCATGACGGCCCTGGAGGTACGGCTCAAGCGCCTGAAGCTCAAGAATCCCATTCTGGTTGCGTCGGGAACCTTTGGCTATGCCAGGGAAATGACGGCCTTTGTGGATTTTGCAGCCCTCGGAGCGATCATTCCTAAGACTGTGACGCCTCAGCCGCGTCCAGGAAATCCGCCGCCCAGAACTGTCGAGACGGCCAGCGGAATGCTCAATTCCATTGGTCTTGACAATGATGGATTCGATCTGTTTATGGCTGAGAAACTGCCGTATCTCACCGGATTGGGAACGGC
>JANNGQ010000013.1:0-2757 GCA_031403975.1 Planctomycetota bacterium | reverse complement strand
CCCCCGTGGGGCCCTCACTCCCCGTTTGCTTCTTTGTGGGCCACCCCCCGGGCCCCGCCGCGCGGGCCCCGCGCTTCTGCACTCAACACCGCATGCGCCAGCATCGTCGTGGAGATATTGCTGACACTCAGAACGGTATCGCCCCAGCCACCGTCGGCATTCTGATGCTCAGCAAGCCATTTCAGTCCTCCGTCCACAAGTCGTTGCCAGCGCTCTCGCTGCGGTGCATCCGGCGTCGCTTCAACGGCTTTATGCAGTGCCATCACCGCCGTCGCCGTCGACAGCGCCGAAGTGGAAAGCCGCCCCGTCCACCAGCCCTGCTCGTTTCTCTTTGACAGCAGCAATTCCTGAATCCGGTCGGCTGCCGCGAGGATTCGGGTCGTATCTGCTGGATTCAACGTCATGCTGCTGATCGTAAGGGAAATCGGATTCTTCATCGATCGCCACCTGCACTGCGCATTCTCGGCCAGTGGCTGATGTTCAATCAGCCCCGGAATCTGAGGCTGGAAGCCTCAGCCACGGCACTGCGCATTCTCGGCCGGTTGCTGATGTTCAATGGCGCGCATTTTCAGGTACTGTACTGCTGTGTCATGCTCTGTTGAAACTTGAATCATTGGAACCCTGGATTGTCTGTCAGCCATGTCCGATCCGCAGTCCCGTTCGGCTCAACGAGCTTCCGGCCCGACTCAGGAACATGCGTACCTGCGCGGCCCGCAGATCACGGCGATTGAAACGGCCATCCCGCACGACGTCCTGCCGGGATTGATGGCGCTCCGGATTCACACAGACGCCGGAACAGTCAACCGTGTGCCCGTCATCGGGCACGGCGAGACGTATTACATCCCGACCGCTGCCGCTGCCGTCATTCACGATTTCATGGCCCCGCGTCTGCTCGGCAGCGACGCCCGAGCGATCGAAAGCCACTGGCGTTTCCTTTACGAACGCATGACCGCGTTCGGAGGGACCGGAGCTGAAATGCGAGCCCTCTCGGCAGTGGATCTGGCCCTCTGGGACATAGCCGGACAACTCGACGGACAACCCGTCTGGCGCATGCTTGGTGGTCCGGTGAGAGATGCCGTTCCTGTTTACAACAGCTCTGGAGGTCCGTTTTACGGTCGATCCAACCGGCGAACTCCGGCGGCATCGGGCTGGCCCGGGCATGGCGATCCGGGACAGCCGGGGCCTCTTGAAGACAACTGGGCCAGCATGAACTCGCCGGCGGAGCTTGCCGAAGAGTTGATCTCACTGGGCTACAAGGCGATGAAACTCTGGTCCTTCGACGCCGTCTACCGCAGGCACGGCGGTAATTATCTTTCCTGGTATGACATCCGGGAAGGCACCGCGCCGTTCGAAAAGATCCGTGACAAAGTCGGTGACGGGATTGAAGTCATGCTGGACGGTCATGGCTTTTTTTCGCTGGCAGCTGCCCGTCGCATTGCCGACTCAATGAAACCGATCCGGCCGCTATGGCTGGAGGACATTCTGCGCCCTGATTCGATCCATGCAATGGCCGCCTTTCGGGCTCAAATCAGTGTTCCCGTCGCTGTCAGCGAGATGCTCGTCATGGCCGATCACTATCGACAGGCCCTCGAAGCGCGGGCGGCGGACTATGTCATGATCGATCCGACGTGGGTCGGCGGTATTTCAGCCACGCGACGCATTGCTGAGCTGGCTCAGCTTTACAACGTGCCTTCGCTGATGCACGACTGCACCGGCCCGCTGACGCTGCTGGCCGGAATCCATGTGGCAGCGGTGGTCTCAGGCGTCGCCTTTCAGGAGACGGTACGAGCCCATCTGGCAACGCTGTATCCGCTGCTGATCGACGACACGATCACGGTGGTCAACGGTGAGATCCGACTTCCTGACCGCCCGGGACTCGGGGCTCGCTGGCTGCCGGATCTTTTCAATCAGTCCCATCCCGGCTATCGACGGACGGCGTTGTAATGCAGCAGCCATCTCCTTCTCGACGAGCAGTTTCATGCAGAACTCCGCGTTTCGCCTGGCCAGCATCGCCAACGGCCTGCTCGTACTTGCGAGCTGCCTGCTTGGCTCATTCGAAACGACACGATGGATCGGCATCGCCCTCGGAACGCTCATGGGACTCGGGCTGATTATCTCAGGAATGACGGGCTACTGCGGCTGGGTCAGCATTTTTTCCCGGATACCGCCGAATCGCCGGGATCGCGACTGATACTGCTGTCGACTAGTCTCCGAATGCTGCGTCGAACGCTCGGCCGGAGGGCTGAAAGTCCACGTTCCTGCAGAATTGTGCGGCCTCGGCAGCACCGTGTTCACGGTCCATGCCGCTGTCTTCCCATTCAACCGAGAGCGGGCCGGTGTATTTGACGCCATTCAGCGCCCGGATGATCTCTTCGAATCTGACACCGCCACGTCCCACACTGCGGAAATCCCAGCCGCGACGTGCATCTCCGAATGACAAATGGCTGCTGAGAATTCCCGTGCGGCCATTCAGCGTGACGGATGCGTCCTTCATATGAACGTGATAAATGCGGTCCGGGAAGGCACGGATGAATTCCACCGGATCAACACCCTGCCAGATCAGATGGCTGGGGTCGAAATTGAACCCGAGTGTGGGCCGGTTGCCGAAGGCATCGAGCAGCCTCTGGGCAGAATAGTAGTCGTAGGCGATCTCGGTGGGATGAACCTCGAGGGCGAACTTCACCCCTTCGGAGTCGAACACGTCGAAAATGGGAGTCCAAAGCCTGACGATTTCGTCGTAGGCGTCCTGGACCATGG
>JANNGQ010000012.1:0-4100 GCA_031403975.1 Planctomycetota bacterium | reverse complement strand
TTCCAGACGTAGGCAAAACCGACCAGCAGCACACCGAAGAACACCAGAATGTCAGCCAGCCCGATCCATCCCAGCCGCATAGCATCCGATTGTGAAATCACCTGAGCCGGACTGAGTGTCGCCGGATCCACGCTGAGCAGTCGGGCACTGAGTTCCTGCCGGGCACCATCCGAAATCCGGGAATCCGCCAGCTGCATGGTGCTGCCGTACACAGATGCCCACGGAAAGAAAAATGCCACTTCGACGTCGAAAATGATGAACAGCAGCGCGACCACATAAAACCGCAGGTCGAACTGAATGTAACTGGAACCGATCGCCGGTTCACCGCATTCGTAGATCGCGTCTTTTTCAGGAGTAGGCAGTTTCGGACGCAGCAGCCTGCCGACCAGCAGCGGCACCATCAGAAACCCGATGGCAACAACGCCGAACAACAGAAAATGCCCGACAAGATCCGTCATAGATCAGCCCCGCTGAAGATCTGAACCACCGGAATACTCATCGCTGCCAAGTTCGTGAAACAGCGACATCCGTTCGCCGTCTCCGCAATCATTGTAATGCCAGAACAGAACTTCGGGTTCATCGTATCGCCAGCAGAACACGATCCGTGAGCCGTCGATATCGCCCGGAAAGTCCACAGTCCCCGTTGCGGCATTGGTCAGCTCACCGCCGATCTGCGACAACTCCTGAGAATACCGGCCCAGGGTCTGTTCGTCCCGAGTCAGTTCTGACTCCATCTGCTGAACCTCCTGTTCGTACACAGAATCAGCGCTGTTCGATGGCGGATGCCGTTCGCGGAGTGACGCCAGCCGCTGTTTTCGTTCCGTTACATCGGAATGCAGATCCACGATGTCACGGACAATCGACCGCACAAGCGGTAATCGCTGATTCACCTCGTCGACGGTCATGAATGATTCTTCGGTAACCATAATCTATTGCTCAGCTCCGGCGAATTCGAACGGGCTCGGTTCACCCTTGACCCACACCGGCTGATGCAGCACTTTGGATTCGGCAACCACGGTCGGATTCAGAGTCGCTTTCCCCCATGCGATTTCCAGCGGCAGCTTCGCGTAATCCACGATACATCCGTCACGGCTGTAGCAGCTCAGATCGTGGTTCGAACCCATGAAGATGCAGTCCACCGGACAGGGCTCGACACATAATGCACAGAACATGCACTTGGTGTAGTCGATCACATAACTGTTGAGCCGGAAGCCCTTGCCGACCGGGCTTTTCTCTTTTTCAATGTAGATGCAGTCCACGGGACAGGCGACGGCGCATTTGTCGCAACCGATGCAGACCGTGAGGTCAAACCGATGGAAGCCGCGATAACGAGGCTTCACTTTCAGCGGGACTTCGGGGTATTCGTAGACTTCTGTGAACGTGCGGCGCTGGTAAGTTCTGAACATTGTCAGCAGTGTCACATACATGCCCTGCAGAACGGTTGTGACCGCCATCCAGACATTGCGGAACCACATGAACATGTGAATCGACCCCCGGTCGCTGCCCTGCTGTTCGAGTCCCGGAGTTTGCTGCCGTCGCACCCTCCGCATGAAACGCTTCGGATTATAGGATCGACCATTCGCGACGCAACCGGCCCCAAGGCGATCCCGGCATTGGGAAGCATACGACGCACTCTCCGATTCCCTTCATCGAATGCAATTCCGGGCCAGCTTGGCCGGAATCGAAGTCGACCGGATCATGCACGGCGTGAAACCGTCGCCGTGACGATTCGGCAGAAATCCCCCCGATGTGTCGTGTGCCCACAGCAGGGCTTCGAACTGCTCTCGCAGTTTCGCATCCTGAATAGAGGCCGCTGCCAGAAACGCTGATCACTGGTCGCTTGTGAGGTTGATCGCCGCAGCGAATATGACACTTTCATTCTTGGCTGTCTTGCTGTATCGGTGGCCGGGGATTTTCACTGCGGGTTGCCACATTGAAATCGTCTGGCTCATTTTTTGCCATTCGGAGACTTCGGTTTCAATTCTGCGACTTCTTCAGTAACTCTGCTACGGAGGCCCATAGCTGCTTAAAGTCGTCTTGTTCCCCGACAGGAAGTTTGGCGAGCACCATCTCGTCGCGGATGCCGGCGAGGTCGGGATCATTCTGCCAATGCTCCAACGTTTGCGAGATAAACGCTTTCCCTTCGGGGGGGCCGGATTCGACGAGCTCCGCCCAGACGACTAACTCGGCTCGCAGCCATTCGAGGGCTTGCTGGCGGAACTTGTCCTTCGAGGCGTCTTGGATGAAGGGTTCGTCTTTCCCTGGAACTGAAGCCGCCAGTGCCGCGCAGCAGGCGGCGTTGTAGCGAACTTGTGTCTGGCGGTCTTCGGCGAGCTTGGGGTTGGTCTCAAGTGCATCGGCAAAGAGTTTCGCCGATGCTGCGAAACGCCGAGTGTCGTAGGCTCGCTGGGCGAGGGCGAGTCGCTCGGGGATATCTTTCGGGGCCTCGCCCTTCAGCGCTGCGGCCAGCCTTGCATCAATTGCCGCGAAGATCGGGTCGCGGGAGTTCAGTTCGGCTAGCTCACACTCCGCCGCGATAGCCTCATTCTCAAGGCCCAGCTCGCGGTTGGCCACGATCAAGTTGGTCAGTTGGTTGATCAAGAACCACCGGTAAGTCGGGTCTCCGGGGTTGGCGGCCCGAGCCTTTTTCTGCCAGACGATCGCATGCTGGAGCCGATCACGTGCCGTGTCGAATCGTCCGGCGAATAGGTCAAGCCGGGCCAGGTTGCTGAGCAGTCCTCCCAATTCGCTGGCGTAATCGGGAGATTCGGGGTGCTCCCGTACGAGACGCTCATTGATCGAAAGCGCCGACTCGAACGCTTTCAACGCCTCGGCCGGTTTGCCGATGTTGCTCAGCAAACTTCCGATGCTGTTGTAGCTGGCTGCCAAGTCGCGCTGATACCGGGTGACGGTGGGGCTTTCGTCTGCCAGCCTCTGCCGGATTGCCAGTGCTGACTCGTACGCCATCATCGCTTCAACGGGCTTGCCGGTGTGGCTCAGCAAGTTGCCGGTGTTAACATGACTTTGTGCCAGGTCACTCTGGAACCGGGTGTCGGTGCGGTTCGCGTCGGCCAACTTCTGCCGGATCGTCAGCGCCGCCTCGAACGCTTTTAACCCGTCCCCCGCTGTGCCGGTTTCGCTCTGCATGGCGCCGAGGCTGTTGTGGCTGTCCGCCAAGTCGCGCTGGAACTTGGTTTCGGTGGGGATGGCGTCGGCTAGTTTCTGCCGGATCGCCAGCGCCGACTCGTATGCCTTCAACGCCTCGCCCGGATTGCCGGTGGCTCTCAGCAAGTTGCCGATGTTGTTGTGGCTGAGTGCCAGGGCGCTCTGGAATTTGGTGTCGGCGGGGTTGGCGTCGGCCAGCTTCTGCCAGAACTGCAGTCCCGACTCGTACGCCTTCATCGCGTCGACCGGCTGGCCGGTGTCCCACAGCATTTGGCCAACGTTGACTTGGATGGCTGCAAACCAGAACTTGTATTCGGAGTTGGTGGGGCTGGCGTCGGCCAGCTTGTGCCAGATCGCCAGCGATTCCTGGTAAGCGATCAAAGCGTCCTCCTTGTTGCCGATTTCGTTGGTCAGATCGCCCAGTTCGAAGCTGGCCAGTGCCAGTCTGGCCAGCGATTCGGGACGGGTCTCGCGGTCGGCCTGAAGATTGGTGCGGAGGGCCTTGAAGAAATCAAGCGGTTCCTTCAGGAGTGTCTTTCGGAGCGAATCAAGCGAAGCGTTGTTCTTGAGTTCATCGTTTTTGGACACCGCGTCTCCGAAGCCCTTCACGGCGTCAATAGCCTGACGTTCGCGCTCCTCGGCGCGAGTCCGTTGCTGGTCAAGCTGGGTGTTGGACGACTGGAGTTCGGTGTTAGCGGTGTCAAGCTGACTATTGACCGATCGCAGGTTGGCGTTGGCACGGGCCTGAACGGAAAGAACTGCGGCCGTACCGGCGACCAGAGCGAGCAGTACCAAGCCTGCCGCGAGCACCATCCCCTTGTTCCGCCGCAGGAGCTTTTTCAGTCGGTAGGCGGTACTCGGGGGACAGGCCTCAACCGCTTCGTCATTCAGGAACCGTTCCACATCTCGGGCTAAACCGTTGGCCGTTTCGTAAC
>JANNGQ010000011.1:0-1841 GCA_031403975.1 Planctomycetota bacterium | reverse complement strand
CGCCGCCAGGTCGCCCTGCGTGTTGTTATGAAGATAACCGGCGGGACGCGGAGCGTTGTCGTGGGCGTACAGGGTGTACGCCATCCCCACCGGCGTCTCCTTCATCACGACTGTCATCCAACCATTCAGTGCCGCAGGTCTGACCCAAGCCTCCAGCGTCATCGCATTCGTGAGATCAAGCGAAGCGGCGTCATTGACGGTGACCCAACTGCTGGTGCCGTCAAAGGAGAGTGCGTTACCGTACTGTCCCGTCGTCCAAGTGGCGGCGTTAATCGATCCTGTGTTTCCTTTTCCGGAAGCATCGGCGACGCTGCCACCTGCTCCTTCGTCGAAACTATAAGCGGCAACAAGCGTGTTTGCGGTCGATACGGTCACGCCGACGCCGACGGACGGAATTTCGAGGTTGACACTGTCGTCCACCGCCCTGCTGCGAATGAAGGTTGGCCCGCTGACCGTCGGGTTCCACGAATAGCTCCAAGTGCTCTTGCCGGTCGCCGGATGCCAGGTGACGCCGTTGTCGGTGGAGACCTCGACACCCCCCAGAACTCCGCCGCCGGCTTCCGCCGCGGTCCCCGTAATGGTGATCGGCGTACCAACTTGCAACACAGTGCCGGCGGTTGGAAACGTGACGGCGGATGTCGGCTTGAGCAAGTCGGTCGTGGCACTGGCAGGCAGCAGGCCCGGCTGTAACGAGCCGGGCTGCACGAGCATGTCCGCAAAGAGATTGACGGTTGCTTGCTGCATGCTTGGGTCGGGTATCGTGGGTCCGTTCTTATGAGTGCCATCGAGGCCCCACGACCACTGAACTGTTCCGGCCCCGAAAACCAGGGCCCCGCTGGACGCACGGTGCAGCGTGAGTTTGTGAGTGGAGCTCCCGGGGCCAGTTTCCGTGCCCCACGGAACAACGACGTGGCTTTGCGTCGTAAAGCTGGTCGAGGACATGCCGACGAGGCCCGCGGGCCGGAATCCGTTGTCCAAGTCTTCGTCGGTTTCGTATCCAACGACGAACTGCCCCAGGGTGGCAACTTGACCCGGAGATTGATTGGCGACAGCCGTGTTCCGCCAGAAGCGGAGCTTTCCATCCTCGGCGGGCACGTTCAGGCTGATGCCCAGTTCGACCGAAGTACGGTCGTTCATGTACATCGTGCCGCTGAGCGCATTCTCTGGCCGGCCGCCGTCGGAAGGGGGGCTGAAGCGGGTGTCCCGCCACGTTCCGGTCCAGGTCCAATTCGGGGCCACGTCGAGCGGGTCGATGCGAGCGCCGTTCTTGGATTCTTTGTAACAGACCAGCGTGCGATAGGGCGCTCCCGAAGCATCAATGCTGTTTTCCCAGCGGACCTTCCAGTAGACCTCGTTGCCGCTGAAAAAAGCCAGGTTAACCCCCGCATCGCGGGCCGCCTCGACATTGGCGCGTTGGGGGCCGGACCAGTACTCGTCGTGACCCACGGACAGGAACACATCGTGGTTCCGAATCAGGCTGCCATTGCGGTCGCTATCCACGTCGGTGAAGTAGCTGACGTCGTAACCGTTGCGCTCCAGCCAGCGGATCATCGGATACTCGGCGTGCAACGGCGAGTTATAGTCCCCCAGGCCGCCGCTTCTGCCGTCGACAATGAGCGGGCGGTTGTAGCTGACTTTGTAAGCGCGGCCGTCCGGCAAACCGGGGCCCTCGTACAGGCTGTTGTTCCCCCAGGTGTTGTAGGCCTGCCATGTGGTATCCGCCGTTTGGAACAGCAGATCCGACGTACTCAGGTCGTCACTCGCGATAGCGCATCTTCGCCCGGTCGACCCCACCCAGGCTCTTACGTGCGGCCAGTCGCGCCTCTGCTGGTGACAATCCG
>JANNGQ010000010.1:0-2351 GCA_031403975.1 Planctomycetota bacterium | reverse complement strand
ATCGAGAGTCTGATCGAAGTAGACCACGTGCTGCGTTGCCGGAGGCACGACCGCGGGATTCCCGGACTCACCGGCGCGGAACCGGACCTGAAAGTCATCGGACTTCCATGTCGCCGGTGCGCGCAGCCGCACGACGGCCATCAGAGGATCGTAGACAGACTCGGCAGACGTCAGGCTGAGATTCAACTGCTTGATACCTTCCGGGAAAACCACCGCATCGATCAGACTGAATCCGAACCGTTGCGTTACGTTTCGGCTGGAGATTTCCCAGGCATCCGAGTCACCTGGATGGAATTCGCACAGGATCCCGCCGCCTCGATTCGCCAGCAGAACATTGTCCAGCTCACACCGCCTCGGCGGATTCGAACACGAGACCGCGTAACCGCCGCCTGCAAACACCGAGTTGTCGATCATCACGGTGCCCTCTTCTCCCGGACTGCACTGCCAGGCAACTCCGCCGAATTCATCCGTGGACGATGGCGACTGAATCACGCAACCGCTGATCGTCAATGCGGAGCTATGCACTGCCAGCAATTGTTGTGTCCGGCGGCGTGCTGCCGGTGCGTCTGCCCCTGGATGATTCTCCGGCGATGCTGCCAGACTTACGCCGCGCAGTTCCACGCTCCGCGCTTTCAGTACCCATTCTGAGACTTCGCTCACTTCCACCGTCGCTGTCGGAGACTGTTCACAGATGACTCGCAGCGACCCCGCAAACTCCCGGCTCGCCGCGAGATACTTCTTGCCGCTTTCCAGCCGAATCACTCCGTCCGCTTCAGTAGCGGGTAATGGCATCGGGCCCGACTGTGATTCAAGAGTGTTCGTCGTCTGCACCGACTCACCGCGGTCGCCTTGCGAGAATATGCTCGAAAGATCGGACCACGAACTCAGCCGCAGGGTCTTCGGCAACACGCCCGACCGAGCCGTCTGGAACACCAGCAGACCCAGGACGGCCGTCGCTGCGACGGGCCATAGCCATCGCCGTTTACCGACCGTCCGGATCACGCGCCTTGGCCGGGACCGCATCTCATGATCCGGCATCTGACGCGCCAGCCGGCGGCAGTGATGCTGACCGCCGCTGCATGTCGTTTTCCACTGCGTCAGGATCTCTGCTGCGGTCGCCGGACGAAGCTCGGGAGACCGGCGAGTCATCGACTGCAGCTGTCGCGACATCCATTCCGGGCAGTCCGGCACTCGACTCCGCACATCAGCGATGTCGTGTTCTTTCTGCTTCATCAACCGTGTGACCGGATCAGCCGACGGCACGACCGGCCGACTCGTGAGCAATTGCCAGAGCAGACAACCGAGTGCGTAAAGTTCGCTCCGGGAATCCGCTGCCCGGCCGGTACCGACCTGTTCCGGAGCGATCCCGTCACAATCCCGCAACGTCAGCTTGTCTGTCAAAGCAAACTGCGACTGCTCAAATCGCCGCAAAAACGGGTCGACAAGATGCACACCGCCTCGAGCATCCAGCCGCACGTTGCGGGGCACGAGATCCCCGTGCAACAGTCGAGCGGACTCCAGCCATGTGAGCGCCGTCAGCAGCTCGCGACCGATCTCCGCAACCACTGCCGACGGAAGACGCCCGCCGCGGATGAGCAGCTCCTCCATCGACCAGCCGGCAACATACGGGCTCACCAGGAAATGCTCGGCCTGCTGATCCGCTGCCTGCGACACTTCAGCTGGCGCACTTCTGCTTCGGCACTCCTCCGTCGGTAACACCAGCCCTGCCGGAGCCGTCTTCCGCACGCGGTCCACTACGGCCAGCAGTTCGACCACTCGTTCTTCGACGCCGGGCCGCTGAGACAACTCCGATGTCTGTACCTGCCGAAGCACGGCCAACCCGCCACGAACGGTATCTGTCGCAAGATATGTCGATCGTCCCAAAGGCCGTTGTTTCCGAAACCGGTCTACGGCGATCTGATCGGCTTCATCTGTCTGCAGCCGGTCGGCCTGCCAAGGGGTCAGAAACCGCTGTTGCACAAGCGCATCCAGCCATACTGAATCGAAATCGGGAAGGTCGTGGCACAGTTGCCGCACAATGGGTCCACAATGCTCAATCTCTGCGCGCGAACAGAGCCCGGTTTCTATGAGTCTCTGAGTCAGCCGCTCCGATGGAGATCGCATCCCTGCCCACCCCGACTGCCGCGACGAACCGCGGCTCTTTGTGAAGCATCTCAGATGGAACGGTTACACCACAAGGCGGGTTTGATGCGTCTCACGACGATCGACTTGGCGATTCACCAACAAAATGCGCGACATCAACCTGCCGGATGTATATGTTAGGGGCAACTTGGCTAGCACTTCAGTGTCGTAGAAATCGTAGTAGAACTTCTTCGATGTGCGGTCGATGT
>JANNGQ010000009.1:0-2567 GCA_031403975.1 Planctomycetota bacterium | reverse complement strand
TGCAACGAGCGCGTCTTGCGATGAGTGATATCCTGGTGGTGTTGGTCATCAGGTACTTCGAGACTCATTGGTGAGGACGCCGGTGTGAGCAAGCCACGTGATGCAGCGAAAGAGCGATTTTGGCGGGTTCTTCTTCGGCAGTGGGCTGCCAGCGAGTTGGGAACCGGGGGGTTTGCCGTCGGGCGGGCGTTCCCGAGTACCAGCTGCACTGGTGGAGGCGAACGCTGGAGCGGCGTGATCAGGAGATCGAGCCGTAAGCTGCCGGACCATTTTCTGAAGCGGGCCCCAGTTGTGAGTTTGCCATGCGGGATTGAGTGGAAGGATTGATTTAGGAAATGCACCGAGCCATAGAAAGCCGGCGTCATTTGGCTTCGGCTCAATGTGAAACTCAATTCAAGATCAATGCACGGCTCATGCACGGAATGCGTAGCAAACGGTTGCAATTGACATAAACGGTGCGATTCGTAGAATGTCGTAAGTTGTTTTACAGCTGAAATTTCCGCTGTTTTTGCTGAGTGCCTGCGGTGCATGGCATGCAAGAGGTCATCGGTTCAAGTCCGTTATCCTCCACATCAAAAGCCTTGTCCGCAAACACTGCGGGCAAGGCTTTTTTGCTTGTTTCGCTGGGGTTTTCGTGCGTTACTCTTCTCGTCGCTCGTTCATCGTCAACATCCGATGAGATGACAGCAAACGACACGGTTTCCGCTGGCTGCACGGCGAAATGAGCTGAAGTGCGGCATCGCCGTGGTGGACCTGCGCAGTGGTCAGGTCGTTGGCTTCCTGGAGTTCCAGACCGCCGTGGAAGAGATGTTCGACGTGCAACTCTTGCCCGGCCTGCGCTTTCCCGAGGTCGTCGGCTTCCCGAAGGAGTCGCTGCAGCATACGTTTATCATTCCGCGCGAGCGGGAGCAACGCGGCCGGTTAAATCTTTCCGGCATGGCATCGTGTCGTAACTGACTTATCCTCAGCCATCATTGGCCTCCTCCGGCGTCTCAGCAGTTGTATCGATCACTCGGAACTGACTTCGCATCGATTCAGAAACTGATTCAGTAAGGATCATCCGAGGAACACATCACACGGGTATCAGCAGACAAATAAGTCGCCCAATCGGATTGACAAAATGGCCTGGCGTGAAACGTTGCTCCAATCCTTTGGTCCCGGACTTCTGGGCGGGATCACGTTCGGGAAATGGGTGCAATTGCTCATCGAGAACCGCTTTTCCGTATCGCCAGTGTACTGGCCGCGAGCGCTCACAATCTCACTCCAAAGCATTCTGACCAGCGTGGTTCACTGGGCGGAGGAGATCCGATTTGGCAGGCAGCTCCGCAAAGTGACAGTGCCGCCGCCGGTGTTTGTGCTGGGACACTGGAGGCACGGCACGACTCATCTGCACAATCTGCTGACGATTGATCAGCGATTCGCGTTTCCAAACAACTATCAATGCCTTTATCCGAATTCGTTTCTTACCGCAGAGAAGCTGCATTCGAAGGCAATTGATTTCTTTCTGCCCAGACAACGGCCGATGGACAACGTCGAGTGGCGAATGGCGTCGCCACAGGAAGACGAGTTCGCGCTGTGTGTGACCAGCTTCAAATCACCGTGCATGGGCTGGGTCTTTCCTCGGCAGCGAGAACACTACGACCAATACCTCACCATGCGGGACGTTTCAGCAGGCGAAGTCACGGAATGGAAAGAGGCATTCCTGTTATTCCTGCGGAAGATGGCCTTGCTCTCCGGACGACCGTTGATTCTGAAGTCACCACCGCACACCGCCCGCATCAAACTTCTGCTGCATATATTCCCGGACGCCAGGTTTGTACATATCCACCGCAATCCGTATGACGTGTTTCATTCCACTCGAAAGATGCTAAAATCGGTCGCTGAACTGCATCGACTCCATCGCGCTCCAGCAGCAGAAGATCTGGATGAATGGATTTTGAGAATGTACTGTAAGATGTATAACGCTTACTTTGAAGAACGCAGCTTAATTCCGGCGGGGCAGTTCTGTGAAGTGGGCTTTGAACAACTGGAACAGGATCCCATCGGTCAGATTCGCGGGGTCTACGACGCACTGCAACTGCCGGATTTCAGCCATGTGCGTTCCGACCTGCAGTCGTACGTGAATTCGATTGCCGACTATCGCAAGAACTCGTTTCCCGATCTTCCGGATGAACTGCGACAGCGCGTTGCTGAAGATTGGCAGCGGTCGTTTCAGGAATGGGAGTATCCATGTCGCTGATCGTATCCCGCGACGCATTTCAAAAGCGGGTCCGCACGTTGAGCGAAATCCCGGTACCCGACTTTGCGGTCCTCTGGCTGAGCACACAACAGGAAGTGCTGGCTGAAGCAGGCGACATCGCCGGTCATCCGGCGGAACGGGCTGTTGGGGCATTAGCCGGCTAAATGTCCCCTTTGTTCTACCCCTCGTGTCACCGACGCGAGACTTCCCTTCACAGGTTGCTCCTCAGCAGAGCCTGTGGCTGTTTCGCCCGGTACAATCAGCATAACAAATCATGGGCTGCGGCAATGTCATCGCAAAGCCGGACACAACGAGCGGTCCGGATTTC
>JANNGQ010000008.1:0-3620 GCA_031403975.1 Planctomycetota bacterium | reverse complement strand
GAGGCAGGAGGACGATCGTATCATTGTGATGCAGGACGGTGGACGCGGCCTGGCCGGCCCCAAGCCCCGTTCCGTTGACGGCGACCAGCAGACTCCGCTGCATGTGACCGGAGTGATTCAGCAGATGGAATCTGACCTGTTCTCCGCATTGCTCGCCCAGATGCACCAGAAGCTCTGAGACTGTCGCTCCTTCGGGAAGCTCGACTCGCTCCTCCGATCGACCGATGGCCCACCGCAGTTGACCAGTGTATTCCACGCGAAGCTCCATCTCACTGGACTCCCGCAAGAGACTTATCAGACCGCGATCCGATCGCTTCAAGTTCCGACAACGGACGCTCCGTAACCCGGTGCGATTCGATCACAAACAGCAATTCGGCGAGCGCGGACGCTTCTGCACGACCGTGGGTAATGTGCAGCGTCGTCAGCCCGCTTTGGCGCTGTACGGAACGCAGAAGTTCGCACAGCCGATCTCGCGTCCCTTCATCGAGAGCTGTCAGCGGTTCGTCAAGCAGCAAGATCCGAGGTTCGAACGCCAATGCCCGACCCAGCGCGACACGTTGAGACTCCCCTCCGCTGAGATGCCGGATATTCCGACCCAGCAGCGTTTCAATCCCCAGAACGTGAGCCAATTCCGCGACACGGTTGCGAATGGCGGCCCTGTCGATCCGGCGAATCCGCAGCGCGAATTCGAGGTGTTCACGGATCGTCATTGTAGGAAACAAGGCGAGGTCTTGCGGGACATATCCGATGCCTCGGTCCGCCGGCTTCCAGTCAGTCACGTCCACACCGCAGATGAGGACTCGACCGCCGGACACTGCACGCAGGCCGCAAATGGCTTCCAGAATCGTGGTCTTTCCCTGTCCTGTGCCTCCCATCAAGACTGCGTAACGGCCCTGTGGTATGATCAGATTGACCTTGCTCAGGACGAACGGGCCGGAACGAATCGTGACGTCGTGCATCTGAATCATCGCGCCACCTGCGCACCCAACAGTCGGACGATGCCCAGCACGAGCATGGCCGCCAGCACCATCACCAGCGAAACGGCAACAGCCGCCTCCAGCTGCCCGACACTCAGTTCCAGAAAGACAGTCGTCGAAAGCACTTCCGTCCGCATCCTCGTGGCTCCGGCGAATACCAGTATCGGACCGAACTCCCCCAGCGACCTCGCCCACGCAATCGTGAATGCTGCAATCAGCCCGCGCCAGGCCTGCGGCAGAACAATCCACAGGAATGCCTGGCTCCGTCGGCAGCCCAGCGTCAGCGCGACCTGTTCGGCGCGCGGATCGATCTGGTCAAACGTGACCCGCATCGTCTGTACGGCAAACGCACACGCGACGGCGAATTGCGCCAGGATCACGGCCGGCTGCGCATAGGTGATGCGGAAACCGAGTTGGTGCTGGAACCACTGCTCCAGGTTTCCGCCCCCCAGAGGCAAGTGGAACAGAATCAGCAGACTGAGCCCGATGACCAGCGGCGGAAGCACCACCGGAACATCGATCAATGTATCGATCAGCCAACGGCCGCGGAACTGAAATCGAGACAGTAAATAGCCCAGCGGCGTCGCGACCCAGACCGAACACAGTGCCGAGATCGTGCAGGAGATCAATGTCAGCCTCACGGCGAACTGAATCTCCGGTTTGTGCAGCGCTGCAGAGAAGTCGCCGAGGGATGTAAACGCGAGGTCCGCTGCCAGCATGGCCACGATGAGCAATACATAGCTGCCGCCCAGCCCGCCCATAAGGAACAGGAACGGTACGTCCGAACCGGCCCGATGGCTGCGAACCGTCGTCTCCGTCCGGACTGATTTCAAGTCAGTCTTGTGCGGGCAGCCGTTCATCTAGCCATCGGAATCCTTCGCTGGTGAACTTCTCTTTCGACGACTCCGACAGAATGGCCTTCAAGAGCCGTCGACTGAGTTCCGGGTATCTGGACTCCTCGGCGACGCCGAACGGCTGTGTGGCGACTGAACACGGAAGTCCCTGAATGCGGATCGCATCCAGAAATTCGGACGAGCCGGCGGCATTGCTGAGGTACGCCACGGCGGCATCCAGCGACCCGCTGCGCATCTGGTTCACGAGCATGTCTCCGGTCGGACTCTGTACCACTACGTTCTTCATCAATTCCGTCTGCAACCCGCTTTCGACAAACGTCCGCTGGGTAAGCCAGCCCATCGCGCATTGCTTTTCGTGACCGATTCCCACGCGCAGCCCCGGCTGGCTCAGATCTTGCAGCGAACTGACACCTGAAGGATTTCCTTTCTTCACCAGGATCACCAATTCGTTCTCCGAGACCGATTGTGGATTCGGAAACAGATCCTTCACCTGGGTCATGAACTCCGAATCGCAGGCGAAGTATGCGTCCGGCACTTGTCCGGCCTTCATTTGTGCCACCAGTATCCCGCAACCGTTGTAGACCCGCGTCACACGGACACCCTCCTGCTGTTCGAAGGCAGTAATCGTCTCCTCGATTGCCGGCCGGAGCATTGAACCCGCATAAAGCGTCAATTCCGGCTGCTCACTCCAGACGTCGCCCTTCACTGCCTTGAAGCCGAACTCTCGATAGCGGGCCAACCCCTTGTCGCGAGCACTCAAGTAGCGGGCAAAATGCAACGCCTCACTGGGGCGAGTACTCGACCTTAAGAGTCCCACACCGACTCGTGCCCGGATCGACGACAACTCGGGAATGGTGATTCCTTCCAGTGAATCATAATCGTGCAGTACGGCATCGAAGACAATTCCGGCATCGACCGATCCGATCTTGACATCGTTAGCAACTTCATTAACCGTTGTCTTGAAAACTGTTGTGTGCCGCTTCAGCTGTTCCCATTGTCCAACGGCTGACAGCGTCGATTGCGTCAACTTGCCAATGGCCGTTGCCTCAGGATTGCCCTGCGCCACTCGAACGTCAGCGCGATGCAGATCGGCCAGCGTCTTGATTCCCAGGGGATTCCCTCGGGGGACCCCGACGACGACCCGCATTTCGGCGAGGGAGAACTCATCGGCGATGAGTTCCCGCTCTCGGGCAAGTTGCAGAAAACTGTCATCCGCGGGCAAATACAGGTCACCCGTCTTTGTCACTTCCAGTGATGCTAACAGCGATTGAGACGCTCCGAACTGAACCTGCACACGCGTACTGAACTCCTTCTCGTAGTCCTGCCGAATCGCCTCCACGACGCTCTTATTGCTGGCCGCACAGTAAACGACGAGGGGTTGCCCTGTCGAAACTCCGCTGCCAGTCGGTTCAGCCGGTCGATCGATCAGACTCATCACGAGAAACGCCATGAGCGCCAGAGAGGCGATCAGCATGCCAACGATTCTCGCGACGGCACCCGCTCGTTTCCGGTCCGTGGCAACCACCTGTCGGCCGTGTCGGGCCGAACTGCCCGGCAGGAAGCACTCGGAAGAAAAACGGGCTTGGTGCATGTGAATTGTCGTACCTGAAACGGAGCCAACTCATCTCCACAGAACGGGCTGCAAGATAGACCGTGCCACACGGCAGTACAATGACTCTGTCGCTTCCAGACGTACCTTCCGCGATCGGGACCGTCGGATCAGTCGCGATTCATTGCGGGACAGGCTTCCAGCCTGTCTGAATCTCTGTGGGACAGGCTTCCAGCCTGT
>JANNGQ010000007.1:0-2061 GCA_031403975.1 Planctomycetota bacterium | reverse complement strand
ACAGAAATCAGTGATTATCCGATGAGCGCGAACCTGGCGAGATGGAGGGCACCGCATCTTTGGCGACTTGGCTGTTCTACCACGGCTCGGCACGAAAGTTGCTCCAATACCGGAGAGGTTCCATTGGCCACGAATAAGGGAGACGACCATGTGCCAGACCCACAATCGACCAGGGAGCGGCAGAGTCAGA
This sequence comes from Planctomycetota bacterium, assembly GCA_031403975.1. Lineage (GTDB taxonomy): Bacteria > Planctomycetota > Planctomycetia > Planctomycetales > Planctomycetaceae > SXXK01. Next base: position 1,871 of record JANNGQ010000007.1, on the reverse strand, counting down.
CTGTTGATCGCCGCGTACGCCATGATGTCCATAGGCCTGAGTGGCTTTTCTCAGATGATTTACGCCGGAGATGAAGTTGGCTGGAGGGGCGACGGAAAAGGCAAATTCACAGCCACGGATTCTCCCACTCGCTGGTCGCGAGAAAACGGGATTGCGTGGAAGAATCAACTCCCCGCGACAAGCCTCGCATCTCCGGTCGTAGCGGGTGACCGCGCGTTCGTCATGGCAGAACCCAATCGCTTGTTATGCTTCCGTGTATCCGATGGCGAATTACTCTGGGATCGCTCCCATGAATATGATGCCATCTTTGCTCCGGAGAAGGTCAACGAGATCAAGCAGCAACATGCCGAATCGCACAAGGTTCGCGAGCAAATTTCCGAGGTGGAGAAACAACTTAAGTCTCGGCAAGACGCCGACCCAAACTCGGCAGACATTTCATCGCTTCAGGATCGTATCCGCACGTTACAACGTCACGACGAGGAACTGACGGTTATCCCGCCAGCACAAGGCGACGCAACGGGGAACACGGCCAGCACTCCCGTTTGCGACGTTGAGAATGTTTACGCCGTACTGGGGAATGGCATTGTTTCGTCGCACCGCCTGGACGGGCAACTGAACTGGATCCGATTTGTCGGCAAGCCCATGCCGAGTCACAGTGCTTCACCGCTCATCGCTGGAAACCTTCTGATCGTTCACTTGCAACAGCTCGTTGCACTTGACCCACGTTCCGGCGAAGTCGTTTGGAATGCCGATACACCACCACGCAATGGGACCCCCGCAGCGCTCAAGGTGGGAGAGCAGACATTCATAGTGACTCCGGCGGGTGCCATCGTCCGGGCCGAGGATGGACAGGTGTCGGCAAAGGATCTGTTCGATCTCGCCTACTGTTCACCGACAGCCCATGAGGGAGTTGTGTACGCAGTGGAAAAAGGACGATTTCTGGCGATCAAATTGTCCCCCGGTGACGACAAAAACATGATCCAGACGGAAGTGCTCTGGGAAACGCGCGGAGCTCAGGAAGATCGCCTGGCATCGCCGGTGGTTCATGAAGGACTTCTCTTTTCCGCCACGGGTAGTGGAATTCTGGATGTGGTCGACATGACGACAGGAACAGTACTCAAGCGAAAGCGAATGCAATTGGGAGACGGCCGGGTTGACGCCAGCCTGTCACTCGCCAACGACCTCCTCTATATCCAGAGCACCAGCGGAGCAACGTTGATTCTTACGCCGAGCGCCGATTGCCCTGAGGTGGCACGCAACGAAGCCGAGGGCTCGAGTAGCTCTCCATTTTTTTTCGACAAGCGACTCCTGTTCCGCACCCCAACTCACATTATCTGTATCGGCGATCAGGCGGTTACCGCAGGCGAACGGGATCGCGCTAACGAAGAATAATCGCTGATGGTTCGTCTCATTCAGGCGTCTTTTCGTTGAGCCGGATCACGTCCGGATCTTCGTAGATCGGCAGCACGATCCGTGAGGGGCGATTATTCGAAAGGTGCAGGGTATTGGTGGCAATACGCGTCGTACCGGGAATCGGATGCGGGGCGCCCGTGTTAGAGTTGGGTTCGAAGCGAGGGGAATTCGACGAGGAGACAGCGATCCGGATTTGGTGACCCCTGTTGAAGATGAGTGACGTGCTCCACAGATCCACTTCCAATTCGTACACTTCGCCCGCTGCGAGCGGCTCGTGCGTTTCATAGGTGTTGCGGAGTGATGCGCGACGGATGCCATCGGTCACTAAGAGCGATTTGCCATCGGGATAGACGTCGCTCAGCTTGACGGTGAAATCGGTATCGGGACAGTCAGAGGATATAAAGAGACTGGCCGTGATCCGTCCGGTGACCTCCAAAGGCTCGGCCAGCGGCTCGGAG
>JANNGQ010000006.1:0-5518 GCA_031403975.1 Planctomycetota bacterium | reverse complement strand
CCGCCGCTCCGCCGGCGGGAACCTGGAGTGTGCGAAGCAGAAAATTCCCGCCGACGGAGTGGCGGGCCAGCAGTCAGTGGCTTCTCGATCCCGGGCTGGAGCCCGGGAGCGAGAACAGAACGACAGGACGGGCTCGACGGGCCCATCCTACTCAACCTCTACGAAGTCATCCTGACCATGTCGATCGAATTCAAGCTGCCGGAGGTATCCGAAGGCGTCACCTCAGTTGATGTCGCAGAACTGCGTGTCAAGGAAGGTGATGTGATTGAGTCCGGTGCGATCATTTGCGAAGTCGAAACCGATAAAGCGGTCGCCGAGATTACCTGCCCTCATGCCGGGCGGATTACGAAGCTTCTGATTAAGTCCGGTGAGTCGATCAAGATCGGCCAGCCGATACTGTTGATCGACGTGACCGGTGGAACACCCCTGGCAAGCCCCGCACCGGCCACTGCACCGGTCGCCGTACCCGTTCCGGCAAAGGCGGCTCCTGTCCCCGTAGTGCCTGCCGCTGACGGACCGCCTGCTTTATCGATCGGTCCGGTCGAGTTTCGCCTGCCGGAAGTGTCCGAAGGCGTAACAAAGGTCGATGTGGCATCGGTTAACGTGAAAGTCGGCGATACGATCACCAGCAGTACTGTTGTGTGCGAAGTTGAGACGGACAAAGCGGTCGCCGAGATCACCTGTCCTCACGCAGGCATCGTGACGGCCGTCCATGTGAAAAGTGGCGCGACCATCGCAATCGGTGACTTGCTGATCACGCTGAATGCTTCATCGTCAGCCGCCGCGCCGGCAGCGAAAACGACGGCACCGGCCGCAATGCGATCGGCGTCGGTTCCTGTCGCGGAGACGGCCCGGTCATCAAGTACTGCTGTCACGGCATCGGCAGCTTCCGCAGCAGTCGGATCTTCCGCGAAGTCCAGCGGGCCTCCGGCACCAGCCGGCCCGGCGACCCGTCGACTGGCCCGAAAGCTGGGTGTCAATCTGAAGCTCGTCAAAGGCAGCGCCGCTGGCGGGCGGATCACGATCGAGGACCTCGAATCCTACGTCCGCGAGCGCATGAATCAGCCGGTTGTTCCCGCGACCGCTTCAGGGCCGGGATTCGGAATCGTCGCGGCTGCCCCGCTGCCGGACTTCAGTAAGTTCGGGCCGATCGAAAAGCTGCCGATGAACAAGATCTTCCGGCTGGCTGCCTCCAGTCTTCATACGGCCTGGGTTACGATCCCGCATGTGACTCAGCACGACCTGGCGGATATCACGGAACTCGAATCAGCTCGTACACAATTTGTGAAAGCCCATCCGGATTCCCCCAGGGTCACGATGACGGCCATCATGATCAATGCCGTCGTCGGAGCCCTCAAGGCGTTTCCCGGTTTCAATTCCAGCGTCGACATGACCTCCGGCGAACTGATCCTGAAGCAGTACTACAGCATCGGCGTTGCAGTCGACACGCCGAACGGGCTGGTGGTGCCGGTCATCCGAAACTGCGATCAGAAAAACGTGCATCAGGTCGCCGCGGAACTGACCGATCTGGCCGCTCGCGCTCGGGACCGCAAGCTGAAGCCGGAAGAAATGCAGGGCGGTACGTTTACGATCACAAACCTCGGCGGCATAGGCGGTACATCGTTTACGCCGATTGTGAATTATCCGGAAGTCGCCATTCTCGGCCTGTCACGAAGCTTCAAGCATCTGGTACTGCAAGATGGTCAAGTTGCGGAGCGCCTGATGCTGCCATTATCGCTGTCTTACGACCATCGTGCCGTCAACGGTGCCGACGCAGCACGATTCGTTGTCAAACTGTGCGGCAGCCTGACATGTTCCTTCGAGCTGTGAGAGTTGATTGTCATGGGTAAGCCAACCGGCTTCAAAGAGTACGCCCGCAGGGTTCCGGCCGACCGGCAGCCTCTTCTGCGCATTGTGGACTGGCGTGAAATTCACGAGCACATGCCGGAGAGCGAGCTGAAGATTCAGGGCGCACGGTGCATGGACTGCGGAGTTCCGTTCTGCCACACCGGCGACATGATGGCCAATATGGCCTCGGGATGCCCGGTCAACAATCTCATCCCGGAATGGAACGACCTGGTCTATCAGGGCCGCTGGCGTGATGCACTGGACCGGCTGCATAAGACGAATAACTTTCCCGAGTTCACGGGTCGAGTCTGTCCGGCTCCATGCGAGGGTTCGTGCTGCCTGGGAGTCATTGAACCGCCGGTCGCGATCAAGAGTATCGAATGTGCAATCATCGACTATGCGTTTGAAAAGGGCTGGGTGATTCCTCAGCCGCCGCAAGTCCGCACGGAACGCAAAGTCGCTGTCGTCGGTTCCGGACCTGCGGGACTGGCCGCCGCTGCTCAGCTCAACAAAGCCGGCCACTGGGTCACGGTTTACGAACGGGATGACCGAATCGGCGGGCTGCTGATGTACGGCATTCCGAACATGAAACTGGAAAAGCAGGATGTCGTCGAACGCCGGTTGCGGATCATGGAGCAGGAAGGAATAACGTTCTTCCCCAGCACGGAAATCGGGCGAGATGTTCCGGGGCAGCAGTTGCTGGATGATTTCGACGCGGTCGTGCTTTGCACCGGGGCCACGCGTCCCCGCGATCTCTCGATTCCCGGTCGGCAACTCAAGGGTGTTCACTATGCGATGGACTTCCTGCGGTCGAATACAAAGAGCCTGATGGACAGTCGTCTGACCGATGGCAACTTCATCAACGCCAAAGGGAAACACGTTGTTGTCATTGGCGGCGGTGACACGGGGAATGACTGCCTCGGGACGTCCATGCGTCACGGGTGCAAGTCGCTGGTGAATTTTGAAATCGTGGAGAAACCGCCGCTGCAGCGATCCCCGAACAATCCATGGCCGCAATGGCCTCGCGTATACCGTGTGGACTATGGTCACGAAGAGGCTGCCGCAAAGTTCGGCAATGATCCTCGCGAGTTCTGCATCCAGACAGTCGAGTTTGTCGACAACGGCAAAGGCTGCGTCAAAGCCGTGAAGACCATGGAAGTCGACTGGCAGGTGATGACCGAAGGAGGGCCGCCGTTCGTACCGATGCCGGGCACGGAAAGAGAATTCCCGGCAGACCTGGTCTTCCTGGCTCTCGGATTCCTGGGCCCCGAACATCCTGTCGCCGATCAGTTGGGAGTGAAGATCCGCCAGGGACGCGGTGATATGAGCTGGTACGATGGCGTGTACGAACGGTACACCACCAGCAACGAAAGAGTCTTCGTCGCCGGTGACTGCCGCCGAGGTCAGAGCCTGGTTGTGTGGGCCATCAACGAAGGCCGAGGTGTCGCTCGCGAGGTTGACCGTTACCTGATGGGGACGACCGATCTTCCGTAATACCGCTGTGGTCTGCCCTGAAACGACTCTGCAGCTTTGATTCGCCTGGGAAGCATCAGATTTCCCCGTGATGTCTTTCGGCAACATGCCGACCGATTCGCACAGTCGTGACGATTGTCGTGCGCATCCGCCCGGAACTGTGAACGATTCGATTCGGCGACCGGCGCGTTGAGTTTACGGACGAGCGTGTAAGACTGGACGCACCAGCCCGGCTGCACGGCCCGGGACAAATCGTCATAGTCTCCGGATGTCTGTTCTCATGCGTTTCAGTCAACTCATTCGCCTTTGTCGTCTGCCGTCGTCAGCCCGTGCACGTCGGAGCCGTCGTCGCCTGAGCCTTGCTTCACCGGAACTGCTCGAATGCCGGCAACTGCTTTCCGCCCAGGCCGTTCAGGCATTCCACCGCTCCGGGCAGACGTTTGTCACGTGGCTGGAAGATACTGCGGTCACCGGCGAGGAATATCATGTCTACCGTTCAGCCTCACTGATCACCACCGCGAATCTCGGACAGGCTCAGAAGTTGACGAACAAATGGGGACCGCTCGATGACGACTCGTCAGTCCATCAATTCGCGGCACCGGGGACCGGTGTCCCCTCACACTTTGTGATTAACGATCTGGGGACGCCAGTTGCGGACAACAGGGGGCTGTTCGTTTACACGACTCCCGATGCCCAGTCCGGAACCTGGTATTATGCAGTCACTCAGGTCACAAACAGCGTCGAAGGCACGGTGATCACCGCAGGAGCGAATTCGCTCAGTACGGGTGTTTCGGAATCCGTGGCCGTTCCGCTGCCGGTCCTGACTGTTTCCACCAACGGCGGCAAGGGCCGGATTTATACTCAGTACATGGACTACGCCAAATGGAATCCCACGTTTCAGGGATACGCTTTCAACTATTCCGTTGCGTTGCCGGAGACCTACGACCCGGCAATCTCGTGGCCTCTGAAACTTATGCCTCACGCCTACGGAGAACGCTTTCGAATGGAACCGTTCTCGGAGTACGGCTGGCCGTGCGTTGAGGTCTTTGTGGATGACTCCGGCGGGACTGCCGATACGTGGCAGACATGGTGGTACGGATTCGCCGCTGATCACAACTACAAGACGGGCGGCTCGATCCCGACCAGCGGCGTGATCGAAAACTTCACCGAGCAGCGCGTGCTGAAGGCGATCGATGAAGTCATTACGAACTTCAACGTTGATTCACAGAAGATCCACGCTCAGGGACACTCGATGGGAGCCTCCGGGGCGCTATCGCTGGGCATGCGATATCCGAATGTGTTCTCGGGGATCTTTGCCAGTGAGCCCATGACGAACTACGCCTCCAGTCCCGGATTTCAGGATGATTTCAGCGCCCTCTGGGGAACACAGGGATCTGATCTTCCGGTCGTCAATCGAGGCGCGCGGGCGGGGCATCTGCAGCAGTATGACGGTACCGGCGTTTACAGCTGGATGAATCATCACGAACAGCTTGTCAGCCGCCGTGACGATGACATGGCGTTTCTGATGGTCGGCCACGGCAAAGCTGATGACATCATCGACTGGGCCACTCAGGGACGACCGTTTATCGCCGCACTCAATGCGGGCAACATCGGTTTCACCGCCGAACAGCGGTTCGGCTGGGACCACAACTGGATGAGCTTTGACTTCGCGCTCGATTCGATGTTCAGCCCGACGGACGGAGGACTGAGTGCCTGGGCCTATGATCGGAACTACAGTTTTCCGGCAATCACCAATGCCACCGGCTCCGGACCCGGTGTACCCGGCACAACGGGTATCGACTTCTACAATACTACGATCGAATGGTCCGTACCATGGAATCATTTTCATGCTGACGTCGTCGATACCGCGGGCCGATACGAAGTTTCTCTGCGATCCGCAAACTCGGCACAGATCGCTGAAATCACGCCGCGCCGGCTGCAGGCATTCTCCACTCCGCCGGGAACGGTGGTCTCGTGGCAGAACATCAACAATGCAGACAGCCAGATTGTGCAGTCGGGGACTGTCACGTCCGACTCAGACGGCCTGGTAACAATTCCGCGATTTCAGATCGGCACTGATACCGGCAACCGGCTGATACTCACTGTTTCAGCCGCAACACCCGCGATCACCGCTCCGACCGGGGCGACCTCCAGCCAAACACCTCAGCTGACCTGGACCGCCGTCAGCGGCGCGGCG
>JANNGQ010000005.1:0-2351 GCA_031403975.1 Planctomycetota bacterium | reverse complement strand
GCACGGTGTCATGATCACAAGTTTGATCCAATTTCCATGCACGACTATTACGCGCTCGCCGGGATCTTCAAGAGTTCGAAGACGATGGACAACTTCGGCGTTGTCGCGAGGTGGCAGGAACGCCCGATTGCTATGCCGGATGTCATCGCGGACCGCGATCGCCGAAAGATCGAGGCCGATGCTGTGCAGACCGATATCACCCGGCGAGTGAAACAGGAAACCGATCGCATCATCAGCGAAGCCCGCGGACACATGGCGGCTTACATTCTGGCCGCAGACCAGCAACTGCTGATCGAAGAATCGCTGAAGTGTGCGACACCCATTGCGGAGAATGAGGTACGGCATTCTGCTCCGGAGTGTGTCCTGCTGGAGGCCGAGGACTACGTTCGCGGCAATGTCCTGAAGGACACGACAAACTACGGGGCCGGCATTGGTGTTCTGGTCAATCGCGGTGAGCTGCCCAACTTCACAGAGTATGACATCGAGCTGTCGCAGGAAGGGCCGTATCAACTTGATCTCAGGTATGCCGCAGCCGCGGCAAGGCCGACGATCGTCATGATTGACGGTTCGGTGATTAAGTCCGATGCCGCGGGCCAGGTCACAGGGAGCTGGACGCCGGAAGGTCAGAATTGGTTCGTTGAAGCCATTGTCAGGATCTCTGCAGGAAAGCATGTCGTGCGGCTCGAAAACGCCGGACCGTTTCCGCACATCGATAAGCTCTGCCTGGCACCGGCAGTCAGCACGCCTTCAGATTTCACGCAACCGGGCCATTCGCTCGCCGGTGCGACAGAGCAGCTGCATCCTCTCATCGTTGCCAACTGGGCCAGATTCCTGACCGCGCAGCGCGACGTGGCTGACGGTCCGTTTTCGTTGTGGTGGACGCTTCGAACCAACGGCTCATTGGTCGACGTCGCGGCAGATCAATCGCTGCGCGCGAGGCTTCTCGCGAATCCGATGCCGATGACGTTGACCGCCCTGGCACAGCGTTATCAGGAACTTGCAATTGCCGACGACATGCCGGATCTGGTTCCACTGAAGACTCTCCTGACCGGCAACGAAAACCCGTTCACACCCGGAGACAAGGCTGAGACGATCTTCAGTGAACGAGTGATCGCGGAGTTGAAGTTGCTCCGCGAACAGAAGACGGCGATCGAAAACGCGATCCCTGCGATCCCTGAAGCGATGTCCGTCTCGGAAGGCACGCCGCAGAATCTCCGCATCCATCTCCGCGGCAGTCATACGGCGTTGGGTGATGAAGTCAGCCGACGGATGCCTCGGATCTTTGCAGACGGCGATGAACCCGCAATCGCAGATTCCGTCAGCGGACGACTGCAGCTGGCGGAATGGCTGACACGTCCCGATCATCCGCTCACCGCGCGAGTCTTCGTGAACCGGGTGTGGAGGGCTCACTTCGGAGAAGGACTGGTCCGTTCGCCGGACAATTTCGGTCGGCTCGGCGAAACTCCGACTCATCCTGAGTTGCTGGACTGGCTCGCCACACAATTCATTCAGGACGGCTGGTCGATCAAGGTCCTGCATCGGTTGATTCTGAATTCAGCAGTCTGGCAGCAGAGCACTGCATGGAACGACGCGGCGGGTGGCGTGGATCCGGAGAATCGCCTGCTCTGGCGGATGAACCGTCGACGTCTGGAGGCTGAGGCGATTCGTGATTCACTTCTGGCAATCGGTGGCGATCTGGACACAACGATGGGCGGCAACCTGCTTCCCACGGAGAATCGCAAGTACGTCACGAGCACAGCGAACGTCAACGTGGAGATCTACAACGTACCGCGGCGCACTATTTATCTGCCGGTCGTTCGCAGTGCCATCTTCGACTATCTGACTGCGTTTGACTTCGGAGACCCGAGTGCGATGAATGGCCAGCGTGATCAGACGACCGTGGCTCCGCAGGCACTGTTTCTGATGAACAGCGGACTGGTGGCCAAAGAGTCCGAGGCGCTGTCTCGAACGTTGCTGGCACTGCCCGGCAATGATGCCGACAGAATTGAGGCCGCGTTTGAGAGGTTTTACTCCCGCCCGCCGGGGGAAAATGAAACTGTCTCGTCCCTTGCGTTTATTGCAGACTACGAAAAGCAGCTCAGTCAACGCGGCACTGCTCCGGATCAGCTGCGGGCGACGTCCTGGAAAGCCTTCTGCCGGGCGCTGATGGCTACGAACGAGTTTTTGTATGTGAATTAGTCCTCGAACAAGCGACCCCACCGGGCCAGGGGACTGTCAGTTTTATCGTGGGGCAGGCTTTCAGCCTGCCACGTCCGTTCAAAAACAAATTCGTTAGCGCAAGCCCCCGCAGGCTGTAAGCCTGCCCCACAAAAAAACGCGCCCACATCCGG
>JANNGQ010000004.1:0-1998 GCA_031403975.1 Planctomycetota bacterium | reverse complement strand
GAATTCTTCGTACCCACCAGACAGGCAACGTTCTTTGGGTTCATGGATCGCGAACTACGGCCCGACAACCAGATCCTGATCGAGCGACCCGCCGCATCCGGTAACGTCGACCGCCTGTTTTGCTCAAAGCTGGTACTGGGGCTGCAGCCGAAGTTTTCTGACGCCACCTCTGCAGAACCATCGAACCAACTGCGGCTGGCCACGATAACAGCCGAAGGCCGGCGCGTGATCTTCAATTCCAGCGAGGAGGGCATCACTGCCACGATGAGCACGCTGCGCTATGACATTGAAAACCGACTCCTGGAACTATTCGCCAAAGTCGAGGCAGCCACCGGACGCACAAACGCAGTGGAAATCCATCAGCGCGGCAGCCGGCTGACTGCCGCTCGCGTGATCATCGGCCATGATGACCAGAATAACGTGCATACCGTGGAATGCCGCGGCTCCGGAACAATCGGACCTTCACTTCGTTCGTCAGAACAACGAGATGAAGATTCTGTGGATGCCGCGTGGACAGAATCACTTGTTCTGCGCCGTACTGAGAATCGGCGAATCTCATTGCGGGGTCAGGCGAGTGTGACGCAGGTGTCCAGCGGGATGAGCCTTACCGGAGACGTTATCGACATGACACTCGCTGAAGATGCTCCTGATCCGGCAGCGATGTCGCAAAGTGAGCATCCGGGAGGCGTGGATGTATCCCGGCTGCGTCCGAAACTGCTGGTCGCAACCGGCAATGTGGTACTGGATTCTGCAGCGCTGAAGGGTACGGCTCGCGAAAAGCTGACCGTAATGTTCGCAGAGCCCCCAGACGCCGACGGGGTCGTCGCGAATCCCGCCGAAGGACCTCCAGAACGGAACAGTGTTCCGGCCAGTACCGTCAGCCGGACATCCGGGCCGCGGGGTCCTCGGATGTCAGGTTTCACAGATTTCGAATCTGACACGATTGAGGCAACGGTCACCGTTCACCGGACCGGCGGGAAGCGTAACACGGAATTCTCAGATGTCTGGCTGAAAGGCGGCGTCACGGCAACGCATATATCCGGGAACGCAAAGCAGAACTTTACCGCGGACGGCAACGTACTGTTTGCCAAAGACGGCTTTCAGGGAAATCGGGAGATCAGTCTGTTCGGCGATCCGGCTTCGGTTGTGAATGCGTCCAACAGAATTGAGGGGCAGAAAATTGACCTGAATGAACTCCGCCATGCAGCCTCGGAACCGCAGCGTGAAGTGAAGGTAGAAGGCAGCGGTCGCATTCGGTTTGTTGTGGATATTGGACTTGATGGCAAGCCGCTGGCCAAACCGTCGCCGCTGGATATTTACTGGGGTGACTGCATGACGTTCAATGGTCGCTCTGCTCACTTTGTCGGAAACATCCGGGCGCTCATGAACAATGAGACCGATCACGATGTCGAACTCACGTGTGCAGGTCTTAAGGTGCATTTCGCAGATCCCGTTCAGCTCGAACGATCCGGAAAGGGAGACGAATTCCTTGTGGCCGGGTCTGCCGAATCTTCTTCGCCCGCAGGCGAGATCGTTCGAATCGAATGCGAGAGCCGGGTCATCGTCGATATCGATATGATGCAGGACGGTGTGGTGGAGGCTCATCACCATGCAGAATTCTCTGACCTTGAGTTCAACCAGCTGACAGGAGCGTTTCGGGCATCCGGACCGGGGCTGATTGAATCGATCCAGCCCGATACCGGGAAAGAACTCAGCACGTCGTCCCGTGCTGTAGCGCGAGCCAATACACCTGTGAAGACACCGGAGAAGACTTTTGTTTTCATCTACGCCACGTTCATCGGCCAACTGGCAGGCAATCGTAACGAGCGGTTTGTGCAACTGCAGCAGCATGTCCGCGGAGTTTTCGCCGGCGGCAGTTCCTCAAGGGTTCGACCGCGCTTAGTCTCGTCGTCGGATTCCATATTCCGCTGGCGCAGCGAGCGCTGGCCGCGGCTGAGCCCGCCGGCGAGTTTGTGCCCAACGCGTTCATTCGCATCG
>JANNGQ010000003.1:0-5304 GCA_031403975.1 Planctomycetota bacterium | reverse complement strand
CGCTTCAGGGCATTCTGCGGGTGAAAAAAGCGTCAGTTCTCATTGATTTCCGCACAGGAAAGAGACCTCACCATTGTCCGCCGCTTGTTTTCCGCTGCTTTACTCAGACCTTTTGCAGCTTTCTTCGCCTCTTCGCTTGCACTGCTCGCTGACACCTTTTGCGACGTGTGAAACGATTTACCAGCTGCCGTTGGCGGCGGCGATGATGCTCTCCTGCTGATGGGGCGGAACAAACTCATAGGAGCTGTAGTCCATTGTGAATGAGCCCTGGCCGCGAGTCAGGTTCGAAAGTGTGCGGGCATACGTCATCAATTCGGCCAATGGTGCCCTGGCGTGAATGATTGTGAATCCTTCCGGGATTTCCTCCACGCCTTCCATCTGACCGCGGCGCGTGTTCAGATCGATGGTGATGTCGCCAATCCTGTCGCTCGGAACGGTAATCTCGAGGGAGACAAACGGTTCCAGAATCGTCGGCTTTGCCCTCCTGAACAGATCGCGGAAACAATGTGCGGCCGCTGTTTTGAAGGCTGCTTCATTGCTGTCCACGGCATGCACCTTCCCGAAGAACAGCTCCACGATGACACTCTGAACCTGATACCCTGCAACGACACCTCGCGCCATTTCCTCACGGATTCCTTTTTCGATGGCCGGGATAAACTGGTTCGGCACGGAACCGCCGGAAACCCTGTCCACGAAGCAGTAATCCAGATCTTCATCAATGCGATATTCCCGCAGATGCGGGAACCGTTCTTTCGTGAAGTACTCATCCCGATTCACACCATCGGGCAATGCGGAGAGTCGAAAATGAACTTCCGCAAACTGACCGGAACCGCCTGATTGCTTCTTATGGCGGTAGCTGCCTTCGGCGTCGCCGGTGATTGTTTCGCGATAAGGAACCTTGGGTTCATGGGTGACGATGGTGACTTTTTCGCGATCATGAAGCCGCTTTTCGATCAGTTTCAGATGCAGTTCACTCATGCCCTCCATCACCATCTCGTGCGTCTGCTCGTCGCGATGCACGCGGAATGACGGATCCTCTTCTTCCATCTTGTGGAGCGCCGTTGAGATCTTCGTCTGGTCCGCCTGACTCTTTGGTTCAACGGCCAGCCCGACCATCGGACGGGGAAACGCAATGGGAGGCATCCGGATCCGGTCAGATCCGTCACTGATTGTATTTCCCGTATGCAGTTCATCCACTTTCGCGACTGCCACAATGTTGCCGGCGGTCGCCTCGTCGACTTGTTCGCGTTCGCCCCCCTGGAATTCCAGCAGCTGTTTGATCTTCACTGTGCCGGACTCGCCCACAACGTGAACGCGGGCATCTTTCCTGAGCGTGCCGGAATAGAGACGGATATAGCTGACTTTAGAAATAAACGGATCGATGCGCGTCTTCACGACCTGCCCGATCAGCGGTCCGTCCACGTCCGGTTCTACCACCACGTCGATCCCGTCAACGGTGACATGACGTTTCAGTTGTTCCGGAGACGGAGCGTACGCCGCAATTCCGTCCATCAGTTCCGACACGCCAATATCTTTCATGACTGAGGTACAGAACACCGGAATCAGTGTCCCGGCGATGACGGCCCTGAGGATCGCGGTGTCCAGCTCTTCCGGCAGGATTTCACCGTCTTCAAAGTACCGCGCCATCAGTTCAGCATCGGCTTCGACGGCTGCTTCAACAATCATCCGGTGGGATTCTGCGGGATCCATCACAACGCCATCCGGAACTCGGTCCGGAACGCGGACCGCATTCACAACACCGCTCAGAATCGGTCCGATGCCGACCGGCACATTCATGAGTACGCACGCTGATCCGAACTGCTCGCGGACGGACCTCATCAGTTGCGGCAGATGGACTTTTGCCTCGTCGCACTTATTGATGACGATGAAGCGGGCCAGCCCGCGGTTGCCGGCGTGCTGAAACGACCGCCGCGTGTTCACCTCAATCCCGGCGTGAGCATTGATCGTGACGATCGCCGTCTCGGCAGCCCGCAGGGCTCCGATGACGCTGCCGACAAAGTCCGGCATGCCGGGTGCATCGAGGAGGTTTATGCGGGCGTGGTTGTGTTCGAAGTGGCAAATGTGAGACGTAATGGAGTGATGCAGCTCTTTTTCGTCGTCGTCAACATCCAGTGCGCTGGTCCGGTCGTCCGGCGATCCCGCCTTTTTCGTTTCGCCTGCCTTGAAGAGCATCAGATCCGCCAGCGATGTCTTGCCGGCGTTTCCATGACCCACCAGAACAACGTTCCGCAATTCCGCGACTGGATGCTTCGGCATCTGCAACTCCCGCAGGTGTGTCTCACAGGATCAGCCAGCAGGTCCATTACCGAGCAGTATCTGCTGACCGGCGAGCACCGGCCAGCTGCACGAGTTCGGTCATGCTGACTCCGGTACATACTACCTTAATCGCTTACCGGGGAAATTTCTAATGTGAAACTCTCCTGAGTTTCAGTTCATCGAACCAAAGATCATCGTTGGGGACATCCAGCCGCAATTCCTGGAAACTGCCCCCGGCATCGGGTACAAACTGAATGGTGCCTTCGGCGAACCACGCGAAATCCTTCCGCCAGTGAATGACCCAGGTATCATAGTGCAGATGAGTCAGGTCGGCGATCAGTTCAGGATTTGGCAGCAGCTTCAGCACCAGTCCGCTTTCTTCAATGCAGACCATTGCGTCACCGTACAGGGGACAGCGAAATGTTCCCGCATACGCGTCGTTGCCGCGGCTGGGTTGAGTCTCCTGAGTTTTCGCGGTGGTTGTTTCGGCGATGCGTTTGTAAAAGGCCGCCCGGTCAGCGTTGTCTCGTTCAAGTCCGGGCGTGAGCCAGTCCGTCTGTTCGCCGCCCAGGAAACGATCGATCATCGTGTTGGCCAGAGGAGTTGAGATGCCCGTCATGCTGTTGGTCAGCACCACGACGCCCAGCTTCTCTTCCGGAACCATCAGCACATACGAATACATTCCGTCGTAGCCGCCACCGTGTGACACTGTCATGCGTCCCTTATAATCCGCCAGCACCCAGCCCAGACCATAGGCTCGAAAGTGAGTCGTCGGAGTTCGCTTCTGAGCCGATTCGCTGATCGGCATCACGGTCTGCGGTGACCACATTCGTCGCGACGAAGCTTCGGAGAACAGCCGGTGAGAATCATCAATGCGGCCTCGATCCAGCTGCACTCTCAGCCATTTTGCCATGTCGTTCGCGCTGGAGATGATGCCTCCGGCGGCCGCCATCGTGTCCCAGTTGTACCACGGGATCGGGCTGACTTTGTCGAGCGAGGGTTTGTGCGGCGTGGCGGTGTTGCCGACGGCGTCCAGCGCCTTGACCGATGTGACCGTGCGGCTCATGCCGACCGGTTGCAGAATCCGCTCCTGGATAAACTGCGGCCAGGACTGTCCGCTGGACTTGCTGATGACTTCGCCGGCGGCCAGAAACATCAGGTTGGAATAGCCGTAGTGGGCTCGAAACGGACCCTTCGCCGGTAAATGCTTCGTTCGCCGCAGTACTTCTTCAGCAGAATACGGAGTGCCCCACCACAGCAAGTCACCGCTGAATGTGCCAAGGCCGCTGCGATGACAAAGCAGATCATCGACCCGCAGTTCCGCTGAAACATACGCGTCGTACAGTTGCAGCCAGGGCAGGTGCTGCTGAACGCGGTCGTCCCAGCGAAGTTTTCCTTCTTCCTCAAGTATGGCCAATGCCGCGGCGGTAAAGGCCTTTGTGTTGGAGGCGATGGCAAACAGCGTGTCGGCATCGACCGACTCTGGTTTGCACAGCTCACGAACGCCGAAACCCTGTGCCAGAATCACCTGCCCGTCTTTCACCACCGCGACGGACAGTCCCGGCACGTTCCAATCTGACCGGGATTTCTCAATCAGGGCGCTGAACTGGGCCGCATCCGGCGTCCCCACGGGCTGGGCCACTCCGAGTGCAGCAAGCTGAACGAACAGCAAGAACACACTGATACGCAGAATCATGTGAACTGTCTCCTGTGTCGCGCGGCGGACAGACGGGTTTATCGCGGTCGCTGCTGATCGTTGCAAACGAAGGCCACAGGGATCGTCAAATGCTACAATCCCGCCCGATCTCGGCTGCGAGCTCAACTCGGGAGTGTAAGTTGCTTGTGCGCAAATCACCGCCCCGGCGCACAACGCCGTGCAGGATTCTTGTAGCCGGATTCCTGAGAATTCGGGCGTAATCCGCCGACTCCGAAGTCTCACGACTCCGGCTACGAACCTGTTCGATCAAACAATCTCATTCGGACGAATCATCGAACCCATGCCACTGCGAATTACTTCCTTCGAAACCTTTGACCTGCGTTTTCCGACATCGCAGCAGCTCGATGGTTCGGACGCAATGAACCCGGACCCGGATTATTCCGCGGCGTATGTGATTCTGCGGACGGACTCGAACGATCTCGCCGGGCACGGGATGACGTTTACGATCGGACGCGGAAACGAACTTTGTGTCGCCGCAATTTGTTCACTGGGCGCATTGCTCGTCGGCCAGTCGGTGGAGTCCCTGATGCAGGAACCCGTAACGCTGTATCGGCGACTCACCGGTGACAGTCAGTTGCGATGGGTCGGGCCTGAGAAAGGCATTATCCACCTTGCCGCTGCGGCCCTGATCAATGCGGTGTGGGATCTATGGGCCCGAAAGCTCGGCAAGCCGGTTTGGCAGGCGATTTGCGAGATGTCATGCGAGCAATTCGTGTCCTGCGTGGACTTCCGTTATCTGACGGATGCCTTGACGAAGTCTCAGGCGATTGAGCTGCTCGACCGATTTGCCGCCACACGACAGCACCGCATGGAAGAACTGCAGGCCGTTGGCTATCCCAGCTACACGACGTCGGCAGGCTGGCTGGGGTATTCGGATGAGGCACTTCGGCAGAAATGTGCCGACCTTAAGGCCCGCGGCTGGACTCACTTCAAGATCAAAGTGGGCCGCGATCTCGACGACGATCTGCGACGGTGCCGAGTCCTGCGACAGGAAATGGGTGAGTCGGCTCACATGATGATCGACGCGAATCAGGTCTGGGACGTGCCTCAGGCGATTGAATGGATTCGTCATCTCGCACCGTTCGATCCGTGGTTCGTCGAAGAACCAACATCGCCGGACGACATTCTCGGGCACTTGGCGATCTCAGAAGCCATCGCCCCGATCCGCGTGGCGACGGGAGAAATGTGTCACAACCGGATCATGTTCAAGCAGTTCATGCAGTCACGCGCCGCGCAGGTCTGCCAACTGGACTGTTGCCGTCTGGGAGGCGTCAACGAAGTACTCGCCGTGCTTCTGCTGGCCGCTCGAT
>JANNGQ010000002.1:0-3456 GCA_031403975.1 Planctomycetota bacterium | reverse complement strand
GCAACGATGTGCTCAGATCCTGAAAGGATCCGGCGTCAAGGCAAGTACGGTGATCGGGTTTCCTCATGGTGGCCACACGACAGTCATCAAGGTCGCCGAAGCGCGGCAGGCATTAGCAGACGGCGGCGAAGAACTGGATATGGTGTGCAATATCAGTCGAGTCCTCAGCGGCGACTGGGACTACGTCCGCGGCGACATCAAAGCTGTGATTGACGTGGCTCACGATGCAGGGCAGAAAGTCAAAATCATCTTCGAGAACTGCTATCTCGGTGACGAACAGAAAATCCGGCTCTGTGAGATCTGCAGCGACCTCCGTGCCGACTGGGTCAAGACGTCGACCGGTTACGGAACTGGCGGAGCGACGATGGATGACCTGCGACTGATGCGAAAGTACTCCGCCTCTCATGTTCAGGTGAAAGCCGCCGGTGGAATCCGCGATATGGACGCACTGCTGCAGTGTCGCGACATCGGAGTCAGCCGCATCGGTGCCAGTGCGACTCAGACAATGCTCGACGAGTGCCGGCTGCGGCTGAAACTTGATCCGATCAGGTTTGACGAGGCAGCAGCTGCGGACGGATACTGAAACAATGGGAATTGAAATCTGGACTCGTGGCCACAAAGATCGCAAAGACCACAAAAAAGAGCCTAGAGCCAGCAGGTTGCGATTTCTCTGTGATCTTTGCGCTCTCTGTGGCAAATCACTGAGCGGAACGCAGCCGCCGCAAGAATGCAAAGTCTGACGTTAAAATCCCGGTCTTGTAGGGGCGGATGCGGGTAAGAGAGAACTATGCTCCGGGGGCAGTTGGCCCAAGGCTACAGCGGAGTCTCAGAGTTCACGGCGGGGCTGCGGACGGAAGCGAAGTAGCGGTTGTCCCGAATCCAGTCTTCGCGGGTGTATGAGATGACCGACGAGTCTGTTTCGCGGACTTCAATATAAGACAACCGGAAGCCCATCTCGGTAATCTCCGTGAACAGCATCCAGGCGAGATTCTCGACACTCGTCGGCCCGTTGAACCGTTTCATCCGAAAATGCTCACCCGTCCGTCGGCAGTGATCCAGCAGAGTTTCATAGAGCGGATCATGGATGTTGATCAGCATCCCGTGGTCGTAGTTCAGCTTCAGCCACGGATCGACCTTTTCGTCGAAAGTGCCAAACAGCGTGCTGATGTCACCGTCCCGCTCGACTTCAAAAAAACATCGCAACCCGTACCGATGCCCGTGCAGATTGCTGCACTTGTCCATCAGCGTCTCATTACGATGAGCCGCGTAGAACTTATAGTCTTTCTGAATGATCATGACAGAGCATACCAAAACAAACGGGACTTCTCCCTGTGAAAAAGGAAAAGTCCCGTCTAGAAGTCCGGTGCCTTGCAGGCCTTGGCGTTTCCCGGGACGACTCACAACTGAGCGGCCCTGGAACGCACCGGCGACTTTTGATTCATGACGAGGTCCTCGGCCCGTGGTTGTCAGGTAAACAGTTCCGGAATGATCCGGCCGTTACGAACGATCATCACAGGCCGACCGGATGGTGTGTGGTACTCCTGTTCGTGATTGATTCCCAGAGCATGGTAAAAGCTGGCGGCCACGTCATCGGGTGCGAAGCCTTCGTTCTTCGGCATGCTGGCGGTTTCATCGCTTTCTCCCAGCACCTGACCTCCCCGGACGCCGCCTCCGCCAACGATCATGAACATGTTGCGGGGATAATGGTCACGGCCGATGCGTTCCGTATTGATCTTCGGTGTGCGTCCGAACTCGCCGGTGACATAAACAATCGTCGAATCCAGCAGTCCGCGAGCGGCGAGGCCCGTGAACAGGCCGAACAGAGCTTCATCCAGAGCCGGCAACTGTCGCGTCTTCAGGACATTCCAGTTGTCCCGATGCGTATCCCAGCCGCCGTTACTCACCGTGACGAATCGCACACCCGATTCGACCAGACGCAGAGCCAGCAGGCAACTGGCTCCAAGGCCGGAAGTTCCGAACGGCTTTGAAAACTCAGGAGATTCCTTGCCGATATCAAACGCTTCGCGCGCCTGAGGTGAGGTGATGACCGTGTGTGCCTGTCTGCCGAATTCATTCATGCCGTCGAGCAACTGGCTCTGCTCTTCGACATCACTGAACGTGCGATCCAGCATCGTCAGCAGGTTGCGGCGTTTCTCTACGTCTTCCACCGTCAGTCCGCCCGACATCGAGATCCCTCGGACTCGATAAGGAGCCCCGATCTTTGGAGTCGAAGTCGTGTTCATCGGAGCGTACTTGACCCCCAGGTAACCGGGCCGCTGAGCGCTGTTTGGGATTGCGACGAACGGAGGCAGCTCGGGGATTCCGGGCCGTTCTTTCGTGACGACCGATCCGTAGCCGGGGAACTCCAGTGACGGAATCGGGCGATTGCCGCTGTTCACATACTTCGTACCCAGGTCGTGAGCTGCCACGGAGTGACTCACGCCTCTCAGCAGTGTGAATCTGTCCATACAGGTCGCGATCTTCGGCAGATGCTCGGAGATCATCACACCTGGCAGACACGTCTGAATCGGGCTGAATTCGCCGCGGTATTCCGAGGGCGCATCCGGCTTAAGATCGAACGAATCCATGTGCGACGGTCCGCCGTTCAGATTCACAAAGATCGCGGCCTTCGCTTTGGCATTCGGATTGACGGATTCGGCTGCTGCCAGCTGAGCGTAGCTCGCCAGTGTCAGGCCACCACCGCCGGCTACTCCCGCCTTGAGAAAATCGCGTCGACCAACGCCGTCACAGGTTTGGAAAAATGCCATAGAGTAAGCTCGCAGGATTCAGGATTCAGTGAGTCGCATAGGGCAGGGAACAATTGGGAGTGGTGAGGTGTATTCAATGATTCACGATGAACTCTCTCGTATTCAGCAGTGCCCAGAGAACGTCGCGGATTCCGTCGACAGGGTTGACGGATTCTGCAATGAATGTCTGAGCGGTCTGCAGTTCTTCAGCCGACGGATACCGAGACAGAGTCCGCAGGTAGGCATCGTTGATGACTTCGGTTGTGTTCAGCTTTGACGCGACAGGCTCGGCAGAAGCCGTCGGTTCAGTATCCGCAACGGCACTCTGCACTTCGGTTTCCGGGACTTCGGCGTCCTCAACTTCGGCGGCATCGTCCATCGCGCCTGATTTCTTTGCCTGATCCTTCAGCGATTTCAGTTTCTGTCTCAGGGACTTGATCTGGGCTTCGTTGCCATCCTGCTCGGCTTCAGTCATCTGGTCTCTCAGACGCTTAACCTGAGCCTGATAGCGCTGTCTGAGCTGTCCTTTCCTGTCGTTCCCGGCGGTGCCATTATCCGGCTGAGATTTCCGCGTGAACGGCAGTTCGTTCTTCGACGCGACACGTGTCCCAGAACGTGTCGTGTCCTCCAACGACGTTGAACGTGCGCCCGCCAACCGTCACGCGCCGGACATGTGAGGCCACCTCCGCATCCTGTCAGACCCACGCTG
>JANNGQ010000001.1:0-3722 GCA_031403975.1 Planctomycetota bacterium | reverse complement strand
AGATAGCGGCAGTCCGGGCTGTAAGCTACATTTCAGATGTTCTTCGGGACGTGAATCTGAAAATTTCGCTCGCCTGTTTCGGCGTTCCAGACGTCTCCGAACCACTCCTGATCGGGCTGCATCATCAGCGCAAAGCCCGCTCCGAACGTGAGCATACTCGGCCCCAGTGCCACGGCATCCAGAGTTCCAGTCTTCGAGTCTTCATCGCGTCCTGTGTCAGAGGCAACGTCGGGAAACGAATCTGCCAGCTTACCGCCGAAATGGAGTGCGGCGATCCAGCGGCTGTCGGGGCTGATCTCAACCATGGTCAGGTACGATTCAGCCTTTGGCGAGAGAAGTTCAAATCGCTGTCGGTTCTGTTCCAGATCCCAGACCTGGCTTGGCCGATCACCGCCGTCCATGGCGAAAACCTGATAAGCGACAGAGAAGTGTCCATCCGGACTGATGAGTGCTGTGGCTCCGAAATTCTGTGACTGTGGTTGCCACGCCGCCTTGTTGAGGCCCATCTCAGTAATGCTGATCAGGCCGCCCGCTGCCACGCTGGCGACGAACTGGCTGCCATCGCGGCGAATCCCGAGCGACGTGACAGCGCTGATCGCCGGCTGATCGTCCGGTCGCTTGATCTCATCGCCCGAGTCGACGTGCCAGCTGCGAATACCGCTCTGCCCGAACCTCGCGAGTTGTTGACTGTCGGGACTGAACTGCAGGCCGACGTCTCCAACCTCCATGCCGGCATTGAACACATGGATTCGCTTTCCCGTCGCGCGGTCGAACAGACCGACATCCGGACCGGGCCAGGCTTCGGCCGCGAACAACTTGCCATCGGGGCTGAACGCTAGCCGGTTGATCCCGCCGGGCGTATCCGTTTCCAGACGCAGCGTCGACACGGCTTCGGACGAAGCAAACTCCCACTGCTTCAATCCTTCGAGTCCGCCGGAGAGAAGGTGACCGTTCTCGCTCCAGGCAATCATCTGTGGCACCGAGCCGTGATCCACCCGGAGAAGCGGTGCTACCTTCTGACCCGACACGGGCAGCTCCAGAATGGCCAGCTTACCATCGAATCCGCTCAACGCGACTCGGCGGCCATCCGGCGAGAAGCGGATCGGCATCGTCGAGTTCATTCCACCGGTATCGAACTGCGCGGTCTCCCGATTCTGAGCGATGTCCCACAAGAGCAGACGTGACGACATCGCCGGCCCGGCTTCCCGGTCGAGACAATGCACGGCGAGGAACTTCCCCTCAGGATCGAACCCCACCGCCCCATCTGCCGCCAGCGGCAATTTAATCTCGTACTCCGCGCGATTTTCAGCGAGGTTCCAGACGGTCGCCTTCTTCTCACCCGAGGCAAACGCGAGGAAACGACTGTCGGGACTGAAGACGACCGGAGCCAGTGATCCGGTACGAACGGTCGCCACGGCCTCGCCTTCCAGCTTTCCGTCCTCTTTCCAGACGATGATGACAAACTCGCCCGGCTGTTCAGGCAGAACACCCGCCATGCATTGCCCGTCCGGACTGAACACCAGTTGACCAATCGGGCCACCGGGTGTCGGCGTCACGGACTTGCTGTCGTCTCCGTCAGCACTGTCGGCCGGTCGGTTCGGCATCGTGAGCGTACGAAGGAGCTTCTTCTCCCTTAACTTCCACACGTTGATTTGAGGCTGATCGACCGACACGACGCCCAACTGTTCGCCGCGCGGTCCCAAAGCCATCAAGATGCCGCCCAGTGGTTCGGCTTCCGGTCCGCGCAGGCTGTGAACGATGTCGCCTGTCTGCAAGTCGATGACGTTGAGACCGGCTGCTTTGGAATCGGCCGAGAAGCTGGCCGCGAATCGTCCGTCGGGACTGACCGAATGTGAGAATCCGCTCCAGTGCCGCGCGACCCGACCATCGTTCAGCATCAGTGCGGCGACCGCATCAGTACGCAGTTCGGACTGCGACGGAAGCGCAACGTGGCGGACGCGTCCCGCGTCCGAGACACCGACGCTGGAAGCGTCGGCCACGATCTTCGAGACACCGACGCTGGAAGCGTCGGCCACGATCTTCGACCTCTCTCGGCTTCGCAGCGTTTCCGCCTGCTGCAGCAGTTCCAGCGCGACCCAGCGACGCCCCGGGAGACCAGTCAACCGCACAGCATTCGCCTGATCGAACTGACTCCGAGCGAGCGAGTCGGTTGCCTTCTCGCGCTCGTGTTCCGCTTGTCGACGCTGCTGCTCGGCGAGCTGCCGCTGCTCGTTTTCGGCTTCGCTGGCCTGCCGGGCAAGCTGCGCCTCGCCCACGGCGCGCTGCTCGGCCTTCGCGGCGCGATACGCCTGCCATGTGACGGCCGCGAAGGCCATGACGAAGAACAGCGCAAACGACACGGCCGTGATCAACGATTTGCGGTGCTTTCGGGCAAGTTTCCGCAGTCGATAACCAACCGTTGGAGGACACGCCTCCACCTGCTCATCGCGCAGGTAGCGTTCCACGTCGCGAGCCAGGCTGTTCGCGGTTTCGTAACGCCGAGTCCGGTCCTTCTCCAGTGCTTTCATCACGATCCAGTCCAGCTCGCCGCTGACTTCTTTCGTCAACCTTGACGGATCAAGCTTGCGTTGTGCCGACAGCGATGCCAGTGAGTCGCTCGATTCGGTCAGTCGTGTGCTGGGCTTCGGCGGCTCGACTTCGCGGATCAGTCGCAGCAATTCCGTGATTGCAGCTTGTTTGAGTTGCAGCTTCGTCAACGGCGTCGAGCCTGTGAGCAATTCATACAGCAGGACTCCAAGACTGTAGATGTCGGAGCGCGTGTCCACATCCAGTGCGTTGAACTCCGCCTGTTCGGGACTCATATATTCCAGCGTCCCGACGATGCCCCCGAAGCCGGTGAACATCGTCCGCTCGGTGAGCTGCTGCCCCATAGCCTTGGCCACGCCAAAGTCGATCACTTTCGGCACGGGCTTCCCGTCGTAACTGGCGATCAGCACATTCGACGGCTTGAGGTCGCGGTGGATGATTCCCTTCTGATGAGCGTGCTGAATCGCCTGACAGACCGGCACAAACAATTCCATGCGCTCGCGCGGCGTGAGCTGATGCTCGTCGCAATAGGTTGTGATCGTCACGCCCCTCACAAGTTCCATGACGAAGTACGGCCGGCCAGTCTCCGTTGTGCCGGCATCCAGCGCCCTGGCAATGTTGGGATGGTCCATCAAAGCCAACGCCTGCCGCTCCGCCTCGAACCGCGCGACGACCTGTGCCGTATCCATCCCCGGTTTGATGACCTTCAGCGCCACCATCCGCTTGACGGGCGCTGTCTGCTCGGCCATATAGACCGTCCCCATGCCTCCCTCGCCGATTTCCTGCAACAGCTTGTACGGTCCTATCCGCGAACCGACGACGTCACTCGCAGGCCTCTCGGGCACGACGGTCGGTTCGCATCCTTGTGCCGGCCGTTGCAGAAAACTGTTGGCCGAGTCATGCGCCTGCAACAGCTTCTCCACCTGCTCGCGCAGCACCGCGTCCGAACGGCATTCACGATCCAGCAACTCCCGCCGCTCGTCCGGCGAAGTCAGCTCCATCGCGTTGACGAAAATCTCATTCGCCTTGGGATTCCACGCCGCCATGATCGCACCTCACGAAAGATTCTCGATGAGAAATCAACCGGCGAGCGGAGGGTGTCAACCCTCCGAGTCCATCCGCCGAGAGTCCAGCGGCTCTGTCTGTTCGATCCCACTCGGAGGGTTAACACCCTC